>NZ_JADYXO010000020.1:0-76078 GCF_015864295.1 Pseudoalteromonas sp. NZS127_1
GTTGCGGGAGCCGGATTTGAACCGACGACCTTCGGGTTATGAGCCCGACGAGCTACCAGACTGCTCCATCCCGCGCCAATAGATATCAAACTTTAAATTTAATATCGCTGTTAGCTGTTTTACAACATGCTAAACAATGGCCGCTATTATAAGGATGTACGGGATGATTAGCAACTATAATACGCAATTAGTTTATAAAATTTCCAATTCGTCAAGATGCTAATTTAATGTATATATAAGTAACATAAGTAATCAATCAATTTTATAAAATGCTGTCTCTAAATTATTAAATATTACAGCTTATTATTTTTGAGTGAAAATCAAACAAACTAAATTTGAGCTACCTTAGTACCTTCTAGATGCTTACAATTTACTAGAAAATAAATTGATATAACTAAAACCCATACTTTAACACTAAAAAAACGTGCAGAATTTTATCTGCCCGCTATAATCAATTTTATGCCACTTAATAATAATAGTTATTACTCACTGCAGCGAGATAAAAATGAACCAACAACAATCAGCATTGTTAAATAACTTAACAATTATTAAGCCAAATTTTCATGCATTCACGGCTCGATTTCACAGTAAATTGGCTGAATCTAGCATTGAAATGAATTACCCAACAGCCTTACAATTTAACGAAAAGAGTTTTACCCTTTTTTGTGTGTTAGAACGAATTGTTAAACATTTAGATAAGCCAGCATCGGTAGCTCCTTTTTTAGCACATCATTTAATGTACCTAAAAAAAAGCAGTGTTTCGCAAAGTGACATTGCACCATTATCTGATGCGTTTTACGAAACCCTTAAAGAGCACCTTGGTAAACACTTTACTCCTGAGAGCCAGCTCGCTTGGAAAAAAGCCCTTAAATATTTTGAAAACTTTGCCAGCAATATTCTATTTAATGTATCTAATGTGGTTTCGTTACAACAAAAAATGCAGCAAAAGCAAAGTAATAAAATTTAAATATAAAATTTTAGGGGTGGCAATTTAACTTACTTAACCTCCCCATTAATTAAACTCATTTGCACACCATGATCCAACACGCCTTTATTGCCTTGATAATCGGTTAAGCCTTTTTGCTCTATTCACTCGTAGTTAAATAGTAAAACGATCCTTTAATTAAATACGTCCGTATAAAAAAATTTGGCTTTACTATGACCCATCACAAAACACTCAGACTAATACTAGGCGATCAGCTAAACCCATCTCATTCATGGTACAAGCAAAAAGACGACGACACGCTTTACCTCATCGCAGAACTAAAACAAGAAACTGACTACGTTAAACATCACATTCAAAAACTGTGTGCTTTTTTTAATGCTATGGAAAACTTTGCAACTGCATTAAACACGGCAGGTTTTAATGTTTTGCATTTAACACTTGATGATACCGATGACGACAAGGACTTGATTGAATTACTCAAGCGAGTTGCCGATAAATACCAATGCGACTCTATTGAATATCAATACCCTGACGAGTTTAGGCTAAAATCTCAATTAGCTAAGTTTAAAAGTGATAGCTCATTAAATGTAATTGCTACAGATACTGAACACTTTTTATTACCGTTCACCGATATAAAAACACGCTTTACAAAAAACAAGCATGTAACAATGGAGCACTTTTATCGTGCTATGCGTAAGCAATTTAATATATTAATTGATGATGCAAAGCCAACTGGTGGCAAATGGAATTTTGATAGTAATAATCGTAATAAATTTTCTAAAAAAGACTTAGCCGACATCCCAGAGCCTAAGTTATTCAATACTGATGTTAGCATCATTATTTCTCGTTTAAATAAACACAACGTCACTTATTTGGGTGAAATAAATGAACATTCACTGGAGTGGCCAACAACGCGTAAACAAGCGATTGAATCTCTTGAATACTTTTGTGAGCACTTACTTAGTCGCTTTGGTCACTTTCAAGATGCGATGACAGATCAAAGTAAAAACAATACCAGCCTGTACCATAGCCGTTTATCGTTTGCCCTAAACGCAAAAATACTCCACCCGTTATATGTAATCAAACGTGTAATAAGCGAATACGAACAAAGACCCAATGAAATATCCCTCTCGCAAGTAGAGGGCTTTACCAGGCAAATATTAGGCTGGAGAGAGTATGTACGTGCCATTTATTGGATTAACATGCCCGACTACGCAGTTAAAAATCAATTACAAGCCAAAAATAAACTGCCATCTTATTTTTGGAACAGCTCTACAAAAATGAATTGTCTAAGCCACTCACTCAAGCAAAGCCTTGAAACCGCTTATGCTCATCATATTCAGCGCCTAATGGTTATTGGGAACTTTTGCATGCTCACAGGAATAAACCCTGATGACGTAGACAACTGGTACTTAGGCGTTTATATAGATGCCATAGAATGGGTAGAAATGCCCAACACCCGAGGCATGAGTCAGTTTGCCGATGATGGAATAATTGCAACAAAGCCTTATGCTGCAAGCGGTAACTACATTAATAAAATGAGCGATTACTGCAAAAGCTGTCAGTACGATGTTAAACAAAAAGTAGGAGATAAAGCCTGCCCGCTAAATAGCTTGTATTGGCATTTCATGAATAGACACAGAGACAGGCTAGAGAAGAACCCACGTATTGGTATGGTATATAAAAACTGGGATAAACAAGATGAAACACTTCAAGAACAAACGCTGCAACAAGCAACCTACTACCTTAATAATTTAGAAGCGCTTTAAGTAAAAAAACCGCCTCAAATGAGGCGGCTAAATAATCAGGGGAATATGTACTTTAGAAGACTATTTACCTTCTATTAGATTGCTATTACCAATTTCTATTTTACGTGGTTTAAGTGCTTCAGGAATTTCACGCTGTAACTCTATGCTCAATAAGCCGTTAGCTAAATCGGCACCAAGTACTTTTACATGGTCTCCAAGCTGAAATTTACGTTCAAAGTTACGCTCTGCTATACCTTGATGAATAAACTTACGTTCATTATTTTCATCTTTATTAGCTTTAATACCTGCAACTTTTAATGTGTTGTTTTCTGACTCAATGGTTAATTCACTATCACTAAAACCGGCAACGGCCATAGTGATTCTGTATTTGTCTTTATCGAGTGCTTCTATATTGTAAGGAGGAAAACTCGGCTGCTTGTCTGTATTAGCTGCCGCATCCATAAGTGATGCTAAATGTTCGAAGCCGATAAATGAACGATAAAGTGGTGATAAGTCTACTGTACGCATAATAATATCCTCATATTTAAGCGATATTTTGCATGTGCTTTTCTATTGAACAAGCTCAAGCAAAGTTTAATTAATAATATAAATTTCAATTGTTTAAGTTTAATTTAGGACCCATCAGGCGTCCTACTTAACTATATATGGACGGTAAAATTGTTTTCAAGTAAATTTATTAAAAATAAATAAAAAAGGCACTGTAGAGTGCCTTTTTTGAAACCATTTAAAATGAATACTATTTAATAAATGTGCCCCTGATTGGATAGTCGTTTTCTCTTGAAAACTTAATCCCACCTAGCAGTTGCTCTAAATCAGGACGAACAAACGGGCTGTTTGATATATCTACCATTTGAAGCTGATTTTTTTCATTAAGCACATAAATTCCTGGTTCAGCAAATGGATGATCAGTTTCTGCTCCACTGCGAGGCTCGCTAATATGTAGCCCTAAATCAGTCATTTGTTCGATTGTTAAACCATAGTAAATTGGGAAGTTAATATCTATTTTTTCAAGATGTTTATTAAGCTGCTCATGGCTATCACCACTTACTGCAACCACTTCAACTCCAGCCTCTTTAAAGTCTTTATGAACTTTAGCAAGCTCGTTGAGTTGCGCAGTACATTTAGGGCAGTGCTGGCCTCGATAAACAACAATCATTTTCCACGGAGAGTCACTTATTCTGTCAACTAAATCTACCTTTTTCTCATCAACATCACTCACTACTAGTGATGGCATAATATCCGCAGGTTTTAAACTAGTGTTACTCATTGCGATCTCCTTTTACTGTTTCAGATTAAAAATTAATTTTGCTCTTACACATAGAGTTTAGGGTAACTTTTATTAATTCAACCTAAAATTGCAATTAAAAATCTATTAAAGCTTTAAGACCATCCCTTTATTTTTCTATAAATGGTAGATGCACTTACCCCTAAATAAGCAGCAGCAAGAGGAATGTTGTCTTCGCAGCTTTTGATTGCGTTTTCAATAGCCCTTTTTTCAACTTGCCATAATGGTTCTATATCGTGAACCGACATAGGAGATAATTGAACACTCTGATCGTTTGTATTGTGAATTGACTTAGTTGAGCTTGAGTGTTTTACAGCGCCTAGACCAAATGAATTTGGTAGCATATCTCTTTCTATTACATCGCCATCATTAATAACGACTGTATTTTCAATTACATTTTGCAGTTCGCGTATATTTCCTGGCCAATCGTAATTACAAAAAAGCGCCTTAACTTCATCAGAAAAGCCAATAAAATGTTTAGCGTTGCTATCGCTTTTTTGTTTTAAAATATACTCAGCGAGCAGCAAAATATCGTTTCCGCGCTCCCTTAAAGGCGGGAGCTTTACGGGGATAACATTTAAACGATAATATAAATCTTCTCTAAAGCGCCCCTCTGCTACCTCTATTATTGGATTTCTGTTGGTTGCACATACCAAGCGAACATCGCTGTGTAATACCTCGCTGCTACCAACCTTGCTAAATATGCCGGTTTGTAAAAAGCGCAATAACTTAGCTTGTAAGTTAAGCTCCATTTCACATAGTTCATCTAGAAATAACGTACCGCCGTTGGCCACTTCAACAGCGCCCTTACGATCGCTTAACGCCCCACTAAACGCCCCTTTAACATGACCAAAAAATTCTGATTCAAATAATTCAGCAGGGATCGCAGCACAGTTTATAGCAATAAAAGGGCCTTGGCTGCGAGGGCTCGAATCATGAAGGGTTTGTGCGCATACTTCTTTACCGGTTCCACTTTCACCTGTAATAAATACGCATGCTTTACTTCTAGCTGCGCTATCTAGCAATCTAAAAACGGTTTTCATTGCGAGAGATTCACCAACAAAATCTTGGCTTTTTTCACTGCTTTGAACCAAAGGTTGTACTTTAGCTTGCTCTTTGGGTGTTAACGCACTTTCTACTGAGCTAATAAGTCGCTGACTTGTGAAGGGTTTTTCTAAAAAATCGAAGCCACCTAAACGCATAGCTTCCACTGCAATATCAATAGAACTATTTGAGGTGATCATGACTACATTAGCAGGATTTTTTTGTTTATTTACAAATTGTAAAACTTCAAGCCCACTTATATCAGGCAAGCATACATCTTGTACTATCACCGCAGGCATTTTTTCTTTAATACCGACCAAAGCAGAATATCCATCTGCGAAATGCTTACATTCAAAACCTACTTGCTCTAGCTGACTTGCGTACAAAGCACCACTTGCGATGCTATCTTCAACAATATAAACAAGGCCTTTACCCATTATATCTGACACGGCTTTCTCCTAGATAGCTATACTCTTACTCATTATTTGATATGCATCTCGGGTTTTATCCAAGTTATGCTTAATAACAAGCGCTGCGTGCAAATTTTCTTCTGTGGTTGGTGGTGGTGAATCGTGTAACTGTGTTGCCAATGCAGCTAAAGGAGCGGCTCCATATAAGGCAGCCGAGTTTTTCAAAACATGCATTATTTCTCTAATTTTTATAATATCTGCATTACTAATTGCCGTATCTAATTGGTTAGCCATAGTAACTAATTCATCGATAAATAAGTTTACTAATCGAGCTAAAACGCTTATTCCAACATCCTTTTCAAGTTGAATTAAAACATTTAGCTCCGTAATACTTTTATCGATAAACTGCTCTGATATAGGCATAGATAACCTTTGTGTAAGTTAAAGCTTCGTACACTAATAAAATGTAAGAATTGTAGTTTAAGAGTAATTTGTTTTTTGCATTTTGCAAATCAAAATGAATATAAACAATTACAGAGCCCAGGTATCAATACTTTTTGTTAATGTTTGCGGCTTATCGAGCAAGTACCCCTGAGCAATATCACAACCAAGTTGTTCTAATATTTGTAATTGCTCATTCTCTTCAATGCCTTCTGCTACAGTTTGTAAGCCCAATCGTTGAGCCATCGCAATAATTGCGCTACATAACGTAAAGTCTTCGTTATTAGTTGCAATACCACTTACAAAACTGCGATCAATTTTTAAACCATCGATATCAAATTGACGAAGTAGACCTAAAGACGCGTACCCAGTGCCAAAATCATCAATCCACACCTTTACGCCTTCTTTATGGAAGTTTTCAAACGCCTTAGCTATTTTATCAGGACTATGAATGAGCGCTGTTTCCGTTAATTCAACTTTAATAGCTTGTGGTGGTATTTGGTGCTTTTCTAGCAAAGCCATTACTTTTGAAAACACATCACCATCTAAAATTTGTACCGGTGAAATATTTAAAGAAACAGCAATATCTGTCATACCAAAATGTCGCATCTGTTTTAAATCAGACAAACATTGCTCAAAAATCCAGTCACCTAATTCTAAAATCATTCCCGATTGCTCTACATGAGGGATAAACTCATCAGGGCCTACAATACCAAAGCGGGGTGATTGGCACCTTACTAGCGATTCAAAGCCGACCAACTTTCCCGTTCCTAATGATACGAGCGGTTGATAAACCATTTTAAAATAATTATTTTGCATTGCATCCGACATGATTCTTTCTAACTCATGCCATCTTGCGAGATTGACTGGGCTTTCTGATTCTAGGTACTTAAATGCATTCATGTTTTGCTCCGATTTTCACTCTTAGTGACTTATGTAATCAAGAGCAAGTTACAGACCATTTAGAAAGTGAATAAAACAAAAATAAAAACAGCAAATTCAAAAGGTTAAGTTTAGTTATTTGAGTATTTAAATTTTTCCATTTTATTTGCATTTTGCAATTCAATTTGCAATGCACCTAAATTAATAAATAAGAGCTTACTCAAGCCCAAACAGCACAGAGAAACCAGTTAGTAATTGTTGGCTAAAAGTAAGGATTAGTAATTGAAGATGAGTATAAAGAAAGGCTTGATAAGACTAATTTGGTTACGCACAGCTTGAATTAAAAAGCGTACACGTAATTTTAAAGCTAGGGAGAAAAAGTTAAAACGGTGATAGGAAACATAAAAAAAACGCAGGCAACAATAAATAGTTACCTGCGCAAAAGTCTCTAGTTTGAAAGAGTGTCGTTATTTTCGTTTTTAGGGGCTGTTACATGTTGTGCATAGTTAGTATTTTGCGAGTCAAACGTATTACTCATCGACTGTGCATTTTCAACATCAGCTTGTGTAAAAGTAATCGGCTGTATGTCCGTTAACGGCTCTACAGAATCGCTACCGCGTAGAACTGTAATACCTATTACTAAGGTAGCTACAAGCAAAATAGACAAAACCATGATTTCAGGTGTAAGTACCCAATTATTACTTTTAGGTTGTTGTTTGGCTTTTGTATTTGTTTGCATATTGCACCTCTTAAAAATTTAACTAAATTGTCTTGATTTGATATTTAATATGTTGCGAAAGCCGTGCCAACTAAACAAAAACAAACGAAAGATAAAATAAACAACAAAATCAAAGTATTAATAAAATTAAAAATGTAATTTAGAATCCAAAAATAATTCGTAACGTTGTATTTTTATTTTGAATTGCAATTTGCGAATCAAATTGAAAAACTATAATAAAAACACTCATTAAATACTAAACAATAAATTTAACTTACTCCTAAAATACTAGGTTAATTTCTTCGTTTATCAAGTTTTATGCAACACAAACCCACTTTTTATATTGCCCTTCATTGCTCAGCTCAGCTTCTCCCACACTTGCGCTAAACGAGAGAGCTTTAAATGTTTAGATTCAATAACCTGCTCTGGGGCATATTTATCAAGCAATAAATAAAGTGTCTCACTTACAATTGGCTTAGCTAAGTAATCATTCATCCCCGCTTCTATAAATCGCTCTTTATCACCATGAATTGCATTTGCTGTGAGCGCTATTATAGGGGTGGCTATACCTAACTTTCTGATTGCTTTGGTTGCAGAGATCCCATCTAGTATTGGCATTTGGATATCCATAAAAATAATATCAATTTTATTGTTTTTAGCCTTCGTTATTGCCTCTTGCCCATCGCTAGCAATATATACCCGACAACCTTTTTGCTCTAAAAACTGTCTTATTACTATTTGATTATTAGTATTATCTTCAGCAACCAATACATTGGTCCCATTCAACTGAGTTAACCCTGAAGAGCTTTCTAAGGCTTTTTTTTGTTCACGATTAGTAAATATAATATCTAAATGAAATAACTGCTCTTCCAATAAACTAATTGCTCGCGGTACATGCGATACTTTAAAAGGGCCATTTAACCTAAGCTCTCTGTCGTTAAGATTTTGCGGTAATAAGCTTTCACCTAGTAAGTCTAAGATAAGTAAACATGGTGAATTAAGGGAGTTATATGTATTTATACACTCGCGTGTTTGGGCTAGCATTCGAGGATCAGTTAATACAATTGCATCAGGAAAACTATCATACTCAGGGATATCTGGACATATTTCATAGTGCTCAAAAGCGATAGAAAACCGAGTGAGTGTGTGCTCCAACGCGGTTTTTAAAATTTGATTATGTCCTACAATCCATACTCTTGGCTTTTTACTTCGTGCTGCAAGCCCCTCTCGCAATATTGAGTCGGTTGTGTCTATTTTTAACGGGTAATTAACGATAAACTCACTCCCTTTATTGAGCTCAGAGTTAACCGAAATATCTCCCCCTACTACATCACAAATTTGCTTACATATCGCAAGGCCTAAGCCACTACCACCATGTTTTCGGGTAATTGAATTATCTGATTGAATAAAAGGCATAAACATACTTTCTATTTTATTTTTTGCGATTCCCATTCCAGTGTCTTTTACTGATAAATGAAGATTTAAATTATTGGCTCCAATGTAAGTACATCTAACGGTCACCGTTATTACGCCTTGTTGAGTAAACTTAATCGCATTGGCTAATAAATTAATGGCTATTTGCCTTATACGTGCATGATCACCAATTACTTGAGCGGGGACATCAGGATAAAAATCAAAAACAACCTCAAGCCCTTTTTGCAAAGCACTTTGGGTAATAATATCTATTGCTTCTTCAATACACGTATCAATACTAAATGGCTGATTATCGAGTGTTATAGCTTGTGCTTCAAAACGCGAATACGTTAATACATCGTCCAATACACTCAGTAATGCATCAGAGCTTGTTTTAATCATTTGTGTGTAACGCATTTGCTCAGAAGTTAAACCGGTATGATGCAAAATATCTGCAGAGCCAATAACGGCATTTAATGGCGTGCGAATTTCATGGCTAATATTTGCCATAAATCGGCTTTTAGATTCAGCTAATGTTTCTGCCTGATGTTTAGCTTCAAGCAATATTTGCTCGCTTTCAATACGTTCTTGTATATCAACAAGTGTTGCGGCAATAGATAACAAATCGTTTTCGTAGCCATCCACAATGGGAGTAAGTGTCATTTCAACCCAATTATTTATGCCTTGTGCATTAATCAAACGTATATCAAAGCGACGTATATCGCGCTTACCTTGTTTATAATCAAGCAAAGTGCTACTAATTTTTTCGACATCTTCTTTTGCTATAAACTTAATTATAGGTAAGCCAAGACTCTCATCTACATTGCTGTGTAAGACGCGTTGCCATGCTTGATTTATAAATAATAAATTGCCAAATGTATCAAGGCGTAGAACAATATCAGGAATATTATCTACGACAGAGTGGTAGTTATATTCTATCTCTGCCATTGCTTGTTCAGCTTTAACTCGCTGCGTAATATTAGTTTCTATAGCGATAAAATGCTTTACTTTACCTTCATCATCTCGCACTGGATTTGCATCAATAGCAACCCAATAAACGTTACCATTCTTATCGTAATTTGTGGTTTCAACTTGAAAAGGAAGCCCATTTTTTACAGCGTGAGACATAACCTTACGACTTTTTTCACATGTTTTTGGCCCTTGTAGCAATTGACCTGGGCTAGTGCCTATAACCTCATCACAGGTGTAACCTGTAAGTACTTCAAAACTATTGTTAACCCACTCAATTACGCCAAATTTATCTGTAATTATTACTAAGTTATTTGTATGGCTCGCAACAAGCGATAAGCGTTTTACATATTTTTGTTGTTGTGTGAGCAAAAATTGAGAATCTTTATGACGTTGAATGTCATAGAACGAGCCTATAAAGCCGCTTTTTTCATCATAAACTAACCTTAACTCAAACCAGTTCATGAGCCCGATGCTGCTTTTAATTTGTATTTCTACACTGGGAGCCTGCTTCCCTTCTAGTAAACAACAGCTGTATGCGACAAAATGCATAATATCATCGCAATTCATTAACTTAGTAATATTGGAGCCAATTAATGAATCGGTTGAGTAACCTAACTTCTTCTCCCAAGCTTCATTAATATAAGTAAAATTCAAATGTTTATCACACTCAAAAATACACTCATCTAAAATAGCTAATAGCTTTGCTTGACGTCGATTACTATTGGAAAGTTTTTCAACTAGTGCATATTGGATTTGAACTTGTAGCTCATCATTATTATTCATGATCTCTCCAATACTTTATAAAAGTATTACTCTGACAAACTCGTGCATAAAGAAGGGAAACCTTTTCACGGTAGAATGCTTGTTCAAAAGGAGTGCGTCTCGGTGTGCAGTCACTTAAAATAGTGGCATTAGAACCAAGTGCAACAGCAGTGCGCACAGTTGAATCAATACAGATAGAAGACACAGTACCCGCTAAAATTATATTAATGGCCCCATGTTTTTTGATGTTTTCGGCTAAACCTATATGTGTAAAAGCATTTAAACTTCTTTTCCCAAATACCACCTCTATAATATTACTAAAAAGGTCTAGCTGCTTAATGGTTTGAGCACAGTACGAACCTGCTTTAAATGCCCCCACCGCAATGACTTTTAATATACCAATCGGATTTTTAAGCTCGCTATAGTTTTGCGTAAAGTGAATGGGTGTATTAATAACTAAAGCAAATTGCTCTGCGCAGAAGGTCAATAAATAGAGTGTATTTTCCCCCACGCCAGTAATTCTTGATGACTCTTCAACCTCGTCATACAAAATGCCTTTTGGAAAAAAGTAATTGTTTTGAAAACCAATTAAAATAGGTGCTGTCTTAGAGAAATCATCCATAACTCTCTCCTTATTAATCAATTTAAGAGGCTAACTGCCAAGGTTTAATAAATTTCTCAAGTACCGCTTTTGTCACTGGCTTCTGTAAATAGTGAGTAATTCCTTTATCAAACAACTCAGCTATTTGCTCATCGCCTGTTAACCCCGTTAAAATAACTTTAGGAGTATTGTTATTAGGTGTATTTTGCCTAACTAATTGCTGCGCCACATCGCTACCAAACATTCCTGGCATACGCTCATCTAAAAGTAGCAAGTCAAATGGTTCATTTTGAGCAAGTGTTAATGCACTGGCACCATTTTCTGCACACGTTACTAAGCAGCCCAGCATTTCAAGCATTACTTTTGTAGCAATTTGGCTCGGTAAGCTGTCGTCTGCTACTAATACCGATAAACGTGTTTGTGTGTGAAATGTTGTTAAAATAGTAATTAAGTCGGTATCAAAAAATGGCCAGCCTAATATTTTTTTAGATAGTTTATGAGCTTGGCTCAGCTCGTAAATGTCGTTGATAGAGCACAGCTTTATGTATGTATTTAAGCTGTCACTATTTAATTTATCAATTAATGCGTTACCACTAAGATGGCGTAAATCCTCTAGCTGTGCAGACTCTCTAAGCGTGCTATTAAATAATTTAAAATTTAAACCAAAACGATCGTGAGTATTAGCTGACATTTTTAAACAGCTTTTGAGTAACGCTTCGCAATCAGTTAAAACGTCTACATTTTGTCTAACATCAAGCGCTAAACTAACAGACTCTTTAGTTGCTAAGAGCCCGTGAAAATCCAACGTGTTTACTTGTTCAGAATCATCAATCTGATAGTGAATACTAACTCCCTGAATATTTGCTTCGAGCGTCAATAAAAAGCACTGCTTTACTGCTGCTAGCGCCGGAGTAAGAAACGCCTCGCATTGTGCAATCATTTGCTCTGGCGGAATTTGCAAACAGACGTAGTTACATTGCAACTTGTTGATTAAGGTAATAGAGAATTTTTGACTTTGGGTTTCACAATATTTACCTATTACCCCTTGGATAATTTCTAAAACGTGACTATTAGTATTCATAAAGCATTCTCGTTAACCCAATGTATAGCTCTACATCATCAAGTTATGTGCCATAAATTAATTCTTATAAACACACTTGCATTCATAGACTTAAGTATTAGACAAACAGGGCTCTGGTTTTTCATTCGCATTTTGCAAATCATATTGCTATGCATAATATGATTTATGCTTTTATTAGAATGGTGCAATCGATTTTTTTCTCTTTAAATAATTTTTCATTCATTTAAACTGATATTAATCAAATTGAGGAGAAAGCTATGTTAACCGTAATTTTTGGCCGTGAAGGTTGTCCATTTTGTGTTCGTGCGAAAGATGTTGCTGAGCAATTATCAAATGAACGTGATGACTTTAAATTTCGTTACATCGACATAATTAAAGAAGGCATTAGTAAAGCCGACCTTGAAAAGTCAGCGGGTAAGCCTTGCCCTACTGTTCCACAAATTTTTGTAGACCAAAATCACATTGGTGGATTTACAGAATTTGAAGCTTACGCAAAAGAAAACCTAGGCTTGTATAAATAAGCTTTGTATTAAATATGTTAACCAGTTTAATAAACCCTATATTGAGCTGGTTAAATTTCGACCAACATCAAATACATACAAATTAGTTTCAATTTATACAAGCATTTTCCTCGCGAATCCTATATAATGCGCGCCTCTTTAAATTCGTTGAGGCGTATTAATGTCAGAACCAGTCACGTTTGAATCTCTAAATCTTTCTCCTGCAATTTTGAAGGCAGTTGAAGAGTTGGGTTACAAGACACCATCTGAAATCCAAGCTCAATGTATACCGTTATTGCTAGAAAGAAAGGACGTACTGGGACTAGCTCAAACGGGTACAGGTAAAACCGCAGCATTTGCACTGCCATTACTAAATAATATTGACCCGTCTGTGAAACAGCCACAGATCCTTGTACTCACACCAACACGTGAGCTTGCGATCCAAGTTGCTGAGGCATTCGAACAATATGCTAAACATGTTCGTGGTATTGAAGTATTGGCACTATATGGTGGCCAAAGCTACAGTATCCAATTAAGCGCACTTCGTCGTGGCGCTCAGGTTATTGTTGCAACTCCAGGTCGTTTAATCGATCACATTAACCGTGGCACTATCAAGTTTGATGCTCTACAAGCACTTGTACTTGATGAAGCCGATGAAATGTTACGTATGGGCTTTATCGATGATGTAGAAAGCATCATGGAAAAAACACCGCGCGAAAAGCAAACATGTCTTTTCTCTGCGACTATGCCTAAGCAAATTCAAAACATCAGCAGCAAGTATATGAACAATCCTGAACAGGTTCATATTTCTGCGCGTAACTCTACAGTATCATCTGTTGAGCAAGTGTTTTGGAATGCAAGCGTACATAAAAATAAAGCTATTGTTCGCTTCTTAGAAGCTGAACAGTATGAAGGTGCTATTGTTTTCGTACGTACGCGTAACGATACAGTACAACTTGCTGAGTTATTAGAGCGCGAAGGTTTCTCTGCTGCTCCACTTAATGGTGATATGAACCAGCAAGCACGTGAACGCACTGTAGAACGCTTAAAAAGCGGCATGCTAAATGTTGTTATTGCAACAGACGTTGCTGCTCGTGGTCTAGATGTTGACCGCTTAAGCTTAGTTATCAACTACGATATACCACAAGATTCTGAAGCCTACGTTCACCGTATCGGCCGTACAGGTCGTGCTGGTCGTACTGGTAAAGCAATTTTATTCGTAAAACATAACGAACGTTATTTACTTAAAAATATCATTCGTCATACGAAGTCTGAAATTGCACAAGTTGAATTACCAACTGCAAAAATCGTTGAAGAAAAACGTATTGAAGCGTTACAAGCAAAATTAACTATTGCGCTTGAAAACAAAGATATTACATTCTTTAACGAGATAGCTACTAACATGGCTGAAAAACTTGAACTTCCTCTTGAAAGCTTAGCGGGTGCGTTACTGTGTTTAGCACAGCAACAGTCTCCAATTAAAGTTGAAGAAGTTAAGATTCAACCTCGTGAACGTAACGAGCGTAACGATCGCAACCCACGTAGTAACGACCGCAATGATCGCGGTGGTGACCGTGGACGTCGTAACGAACGTGGCGGCGAACGTGGCGGCGAACGTGGTGGTGAACGCGCTGAGCGTAAACCTCGCGAACGTAACAGTCGTGATGCAGGCCCTATGGATACTTACCGTATCGAAGTAGGTCGTGAACACGGTGTTCAGGTTAAGAACATTGTTGGCGCTATCGCTAACGAAGCTGACATCTCAAGCAAGTTTATTGGTGATATTCGTTTACACGACAATCACAGTACGGTTCAATTACCGCAAAACATGCCTAAAGATGTACTTGATCATTTCCAAAAAGTGTTTATTTGTAAACGTCCTATGGGCTTAACAATTACACAAGATCAAGGCCCTGCTGAGCCACGTGCAGAACGCTCTGAGCGTCCAGCTGGTGACAAAAAGCGCACCTTTAATAAAGATAAAGACGATAGCCAACGCGGTGATAAGCGTACTGGCCCTCGTAAAGAACGTCGCCCAGTAAGCTTCACAGCTAAATAAGCAACGACTCTTTAATAAAAAACCTTGCCACGAAAGTGACAAGGTTTTTTTGTTTTTAAGCTGCTGCCACAGTGAATACAAAGTAAACCTTCGCGTCAATTCAATAGCAGCTTGAGATAGTTTTTTTAGCCTGAGTTCGGGTTACTTAATGTCTAAAAATATATTCCTCTGATTTTTAAAATAACAAAAATTCTGTAAACTAAACAAAGGCTATAGTTCACGGATGAATTAAAAATTGAAAAAGATTTACGACAACTTGCTCTTTGTAGCAATAATACTCTCCATTTTATTATGCATCACTATTCCTATTTTAATGGACTTTACAGATCCACCATTCATCTCAAATGAGCTATACGACGTTGTTTTCTTTATAGCCGTCCCTATTATCTGTTGCGCACTATTTATCTATTTAAATATACTTATATTCAATAAATACAAACGCTGCAGTAAATATAGAGAATCACTTAAATACAATTTTTCAGATACAAAAATGAAATTGGCATCCATTTTCATGTACCCATTATCCCCTTTATTAATCTATGGAATACTCTATATTTTTATCTCTGATCCCATTAAATTATGGGCTTACTACACGCAAGGCGGCTATTGGTATAAGGAATATATACTGACCGATGTACAAAAATGTGGCACCGAGTATGAAGATAGTTGTACTCATTTATACTTCAAAGACCCTAAAACGAATAAAATTCATGATTTTAGGTGGTACGACGCTAAGTCTACAATAATGAACAACAAAAACGATTATGTGTATATTGTTGGTGAGGCCAACTTATTTGGCTATATAGTGAGAGATTTAGAAAGGTAACTTAGACTTACTTTTACATTACAGAACTTTTATTTAAAAACCTCACTCAAGTGAGTGAGGTTCATAAATCAAGGTTTAGGTTAAGGCAATGCTGGATAAATGTAGCTTGCATCAAGCCCTAGTGGAATACCAAGTGCCCAGTAACCTAATAAAAAGATACTCCAGCCAATCATAAAGGCGATTGAGTACGGTAGCATAATAGCAATTAAAGTACCTATACCGGTGCCTTTCACATACTTTTGACAGTACACCACCACTAATGGGAAATAAGGCATTAACGGTGTAATAATATTAGAACTTGAGTCACCTACACGATAAGCGGCTTGAGTTAAGTCTGGTGAAATGCCAAGTTGCATTAACATCGGTACAAAAATAGGGCCAAGTAATGCCCATTTTGCTGAACTTGAACCTACAAACAAGTTAACAAAGCCGGTTAAAAAGATAATTCCCACAACCGTTACTGCACTTGGCAATTCCATCGCCTTTAATAACTGCGCACCTTCGATTGCGAGTAATGCACCTAAATTTGATTTACTAAATGCAGCAATAAATAGCGAACAGAAAAATGCCATGACGATATAATATGCCATGCCGCTCATCGCTTTACTCATTGCATCAATCATATCTTTTGAAGTTTTAAAGGTACCTACCGTAAAACCATATACTGTGCCAGGTAGCCAAAAAAGTAAAAATATTAGTGGTACAATTGATTGCATTAAAGGAGAGCTAAAATTAGTAAGGGATCCGTCACTACTGCGCATTGCAGAATCGTCTGGAGCAGAGACAAATGCTAATAACGCAAGTCCTGCAATCATCACGGTACTGGCTATATAAAAGGCACGTTTTTCATCACTACGTGCATCTTCAAATACAGGTAAATCCTCTTTAGCACCATCAACCGCTGTTTTTTGTAAACGTGGTTCAATAATTTTATCGGTAATGTACCAGCCTAATGCCACAATAAATAAGCTAGATGCTGAAGCAAATGCCCAGTTATTTAACGGGTTAATTGTCATTGCAGGATTAATTATTTGCGCCGCACTTTGGGTAAAGCTTTGTAGCAATGGATCAATCCCTGATGGAATAAAGTTAGCCCCAAAACCACCACTGACTCCTGCAAATGCAGCTGCAATACCCGCAAGCGGATGGCGCCCTGCAGCAAAAAATATAACACCGGCAAGTGGAATAACTAATACATAACCTGCGTCAGTAGCGGTATGGCTCACAATAGCCACTAAAATGATTGAAGGCGTTAATAGCTTTTTAGGAGTCACTTTAAGCATTAACTTAAGACCGGTATTAATGAAGCCCGAATGCTCTGCAACACCGACACCTAACATAGCTACTAAAACGACACCTAAGGGAGCGAAGCCGGTAAAGGTTTTTACCATAGAGGATAAAAAGGTAGCGAGCGAATCACTTGCCAGCATATTATTAATAATAATCGCTTCACCTGTACGTGGGTCTATTGCATCAAAGCTTACGCCTGAAAACCACCACGACAAAAACCAAATTAATAACATTGCAAACAGAAATATTACGGCTGGATCTGGAAGCTTATTTCCTACTCGCTCAACAAAATTTAAAAAACGCGCTACAACCCCTGAAGGTAAAGCGTCTTGATTATTATTCATTCTTATTGTTCCTAAAATTTATTTTAGTAACAATATCGCATAAAAACAAAACAGTAAATTAACATGAAAATCTGCTTGAAAAGTTTTGGGCACAAAAAAACACGATAGTGATAAAAAAATCGTGTTTTTTGTGCCACTTACTGTTAAGCGAGGGCTTTAACTTCTTCCCACAAGCGTGCAACTAATGTCTTATCTTCTTCGTTAAGCTCACCATTACGATACGCTTTAACTAAGCTCTGCTCTACAGTTTCGTTTAGTTCATCTATACTGATTGTCAGCTTTTCTACTTCGGCATAGCCTACTGCAAGATCATAGTGACCTCGTAAATAGCCGCCTGCGAATAACTCATCGTCAGTTGCTTTTATTACTAAATCATCGAAGTACTGCTGGGCTGCATCGATATAGTTCACTAAACTCATTTATTAATCTCCTGGTTTTGCAAAGCACCTGTATTTTCAAGGTTTTGGTGCCCTACTGCATACATAATATGGTCGTTAAATCCGGTGGTTACTTTAATATAACCCGTTAATTCATCATCTAATTCGCCATCGCCGGTGTCACAAATAAGGGGGCGGCTATTAAGCGCTTGTAGTTTTGTTTTTGTTGCTACTACAATAATGTTTTCTTTGCCAATTGCACGTATAAGCGCAGGGCTCAATTGCTGATTACCACGGCCAAATATATGCCCTTGCCCGCCAATGAGCGTAATGACTAACTTAGTACTTTGATCATGTGTAAGCTCAAGTAATTGCTTAGCCGTTAAATCTTGAGCAACTAAGGTTTGATCTTTTATTAAATCAACGCCAAGCAACGTATTTTGAAGTCCCATTTCTTCCATTATGGCCTCAACCGTTGAGCCGCTACCCATTATATAAAATGTGTCTTCATCCATTTGCGATACAACATGCGCTGCAATGTCGGCAAGTACGAGTTCGTCGGTTTCTTTACCGCCATTTTTAACCGCTTGCATATAGCGTACTTCGCTAGGTGTTTGCATTTCGCCGTAGCGCTTTGCTTTTACTGTGCCTTGTCTAAAGGCATCTTCATCTATATCCATTACATCTGCATCAGCTAAGGTAACTAACTCCCCCTTAACCAGCATTTCGACTACGCGCCCTGCAGCTTTTGGTGTAATGGCGTACACACCAGAGTGAATTTTACAGCCTGCAGGAATACCAAGTACGGGAATGGTATCTTCGATTGCATGGCAAATATTACGCGCTGTACCATCGCCTCCAGCAAATAAAACTAAATCAACACCAAAGTCTCTAAGTACTTTTGCTGCTTGTTCTGTGTCGTCTGGGGTTGTTATAGCAGCAGTGTTGTATATAACCTCTACATTAAAGCCCAAGGCTTTTGCTGTTTGCTCACCCATGTCACCGTTAACGGTGTAAATGGTTAAGCGTTCTTTATAAGGCAATAGCACTTCAAGCGCTGCTTTTGTTCGGCTATTTGCTTTGGGTTCTGCACCTAATTCGATTGCTTTAGCGGCTGTGTGTGCGCCATCACTACCTTTTAAGGCAACTGTTCCGCCTAAACCTGCTACTGGGTTTACAATTAAACCTAATTTAAACGCCATTACAAAGCTCCTTCGGATGTTGCCAATTAAATTGCTGCGCTGTTAATGGCCACTGTGTATTATAAAAATCAGAGAGTGCTTTTAAAAGTGACTCTGTACGAGAGTTAAAGCCATTTTCGATTAACGATAATACACGTGCATGTACTCGCTGCTGAAAATCAAACCGACATGTTTGCTCGCCGTTTAAGTTATCCACCGACACATTAAAATTAAACCCTGCTGCGGTGCTTAATAACCACTCTATAGCTTGAGGCTTTACTTCTACGTTTTCAAACTCAGCTTGTTTTTGTTTGTCGCGCCCATCAGGACAATACCAATAGCCGTAATCTTCTAATAAACGACGTTCATCGCCTGCAACCAACCAGTGTGCAACCTCATGTAATGCACTCGCGTAAAAACCATGCGCAAATACAACTTGGTGATATGGCACGTGCTCTGTTGCTGGTAAATACACAGGTTCAAAATCGCCTTTTATCAGACATGTATTATGACTTTGATAAAAAGTGCGTTCAAAAATTGAAATTAGATCAGCTATTTGATGCATAAAATTAGGCTAATTAGTCTCGGTTATAGCGCTATTTTGCGCAGTAAAAACGAGACGAATTGTACGGGCTTTTACAACTAAAGTAAAAATAAGGCGTGATAGTAAAATATAAGCGGACTAATCTTTCACTTTATTGATATTTTTAATAATACCTAAACAGTAAAGAGTATTACCAAGTTCTTTACGCTGTGTTTTTTCACCTGAGGTTTTATTGGCTAAGCTAGTTAACATATCGTACCGTTTACGTAGAGTTAGTATATATCTGGCATGTCTACGGCATTCAAAGCAATGAGTACAGTGTGAATCGACCCAAAATCTTAATGTTTCAAACCAATATTGCTGCTCTTGAGCAAAAAAAATAAATGCCTTAGAGCAAGTCCCGCACTTCTCTTCAATATCAACATAAAGTGCCCGAGGATAAATGGCATAGTTTTGCTTTTTTATATCAGCCAATATTACCGTATTAGGGAAGTATTTAAGGCTCGAGTAACGCCAGTGCGCATTCTCTATCGCCTCTATTGTCACTGGGGTATTGGTAGTTATTGGTGTATTGCCATACCTTGGGTGATTTAGATACATGAGCTGCCTAGTTTAAACTTATGATTTTAAGGTATAAAACATGCCATATAAGAAAACAATAATTATACAGGCGTTCCTGCTTCATCACACTCTACAATATCGGTCTCGGTTAATGCCTGAGTGATCCATGCTTGCAATACTGGGCAGCGCATAACAAAGTCACAATATTGCTGTGCCTCTGGCGATAACGTAATTTGATAGGTTTTTAAGCGCAGTACAACAGGCACATACATGGCATCAGCAATACTAAAGTCACCAAAAAACCACTCATTTGGAAACACATCTTGTTGCTGTGCAAATATTTCGTCTATACGGGCTATGTCTTTTAGTGCTTCGCTCGATAGGTCTACTTTACGGGTTGCTCTTATATTCATTGGCATTTCACTGCGCAGTGCCACAAAGCCTGAATGCATTTCAGCGCTTAGTGCACGCGCTTTAGCTCTTTGGGTAATATATTTTGGCCATGCAGCGCCTGATAAGTAAGCATCGTTAATATATTCACAAATTGCTAGCGAATCCCATACCTGTAAATCGCCATCAATTAACGCTGGGACTTTTTGCAAAGCAAAGGTCTTTTTTAGTTCATTGTAAAAGTCGGGGGTGTCGAGTACTAGCTGGGTTTCACTAAACTCAACATCAAATTTACTCATTAAATACCATGCGCGTAATGACCAGCTAGAGTAGTTTTTATTACCGATAAATAATTGCATATTGTAAATACCAAAGTGAATAGACGCTCCTACCATACTAGGTGATTTAACAACCAACAACATTTTGTTTAAAGTCTCTTTGCTAACTGTTACTTAAAGCTATTAATTACTCACTCAACTGCTTGTTTAAATGCTTTTTTAATAGTTGTGTATTACGCGTGTTAGCTTTAAAAAAGGCATCAAAAATATCACCAAAAAATGGCACTAAACCGCCCACAAAGTCTATGAGCATATTGATAATCATCTTAGTCTTTATACGTTTACTCACACCTAAACGCTGCGCTTCTATCAGCACATAACTTGATAAAATTAGCCCTGCGGCATCACCTATAACGGGAATTAAACCAATCACAGCCTCTAGGCCTATATTAAATTTAGTAAAAGGAATACCAATACTGCTATCGGTTAACTTACTGAAACGTTCTAAGCGGGCTATTGCAGCTTGGGCTTTTATTTGTGAGTGTTCATTAATATTATCGTTCATGATTACTCCCCTCCTTTGTACAGTATATAGGGCTTACTTGAACAACTCCTGAAAGGCTTTAAACTAAATTACAGACATAAAAAAACGCGGTAGTCCGCGTTTTTTATAATTATAAATACTTACACAGAGCCGTTAATTGGCCCGTGTTCGTGGTTTACATGTGGATTTTGTCCGCGTTGGCGCAGTAAATGATCCATTAATGTAATAGCCATCATTGCCTCAGCAATCGGGATTGCACGAATACCCACACACGGATCGTGACGACCTTTGGTGATCATCTCAACCGCTTCGTTGCTTGTATTAATGCTGTTACCTGGGATGGTAATACTCGACGTTGGTTTTAGCGCAATAGAAGCAATAATATCTTGCCCTGTCGAAATACCCGCAAGTACGCCACCTGCATGGTTTGATGTAAAACCTTCAGGGGTTAGCTCGTCGCGATGCTCAGAGCCTTTTTGCTCAACTACATCAAAGCCATCACCAATTTCCACGCCTTTAACTGCATTAATACTCATTAATGAGTGTGCAAGTTCAGCGTCAAGGCGGTCAAATACTGGCTCACCAAGACCTACTGGTACGTTGCTTGCCACTACTTTTACTTTAGCGCCAACTGAGTCACCTTGCTTTTTAAGGTCACGCATATATTCGTCAAGCGCTTCAAGCTTACTTGCATCAGGGAAGAAGAATAAGTTATTTTCAACTTCGTCCCAATCAAACGTTTCCGCCTTAATAGGACCTAGCTGGCTTAAGCATGCTTTAACTTCAATACCATGAAATTGCTTTAAGTATTTTTTAGCGATAGCGCCTGCCGCTACGCGTATTGCGGTTTCACGTGCAGAGGAACGGCCGCCACCACGATAATCGCGCAGGCCGTACTTATGCCAATACGTGTAATCGCCATGACCTGGGCGAAATACATCTTTAATTTTGCCGTAATCTTGCGAACGTTGATCGGTGTTTTCAATTAATAAACCAATGCTAGTACCTGTGGTTTTACCTTCAAAAACGCCTGCTAATATTTTTATTTGATCGCTTTCACGGCGCTGCGTTGTATAACGGCTTTGGCCTGGTTTTCGGCGATCTAAATCAATTTGTAAGTCGGCCTCTGTGATTTCAAGACCTGCGGGAGTACCATCAACAACGCCGCCTAATGCAACGCCGTGGCTCTCACCAAAGGTGGACACTTTAAATAACTGTCCAATGCTATTTCCTGCCATTAACTTTCCTCATTCCTAATGACTACCAATAGCCAAGCACACGGCTTGGCTATTCATTTTTTACTTATTTTGCAAAATACTCATCTAGCTGCTTTTTGCTAATTACAAATACACCTAAGCCGCCTTGTTCAAATTCAATCCATTCAAACGGCGCGCCCGGATACAGTGCATCCATATGTACCATAGAGTTACCAACTTCTACAAATAACAAACCGTTATCAGTTAGGTGTTCACTCGCTTCACTTAAAATAGTACGGGTTACATCTAAACCATCGTGGCCTGATGCAAGCCCAAGCTCTGGTTCATGATGAAATTCACGTGGTAAGTCAGCCATATCTTCTGCATCAACATATGGTGGGTTTGCTACTATTAGGTCGTATTTTTGACCTGGTACACCGCTAAATACATCAGACTGAATAGGTAACACACGATCAGTTAACATGTAATCGTTAATGTTAATGTCTGTCACTTCAAGCGCTTCATACGATATATCTACCGCATCAACTTGTGCCTGCTCAAAAGCTTGCGCAAGTGCAATTGCGATACAACCCGAACCTGTACATAAATCTAATATACGGTTAACCGATTGTGGCTCTTCAAGCCAGGGTGTAAAGCGGTTGCTGATAAGCTCAGCAAACGGTGAGCGAGGTATAAGTACACGTTCATCCACATAAAATGGCATACCCGCAAACCATGCAATGTTTGTTAAGTAAGGTACTGGTGTGCAGTCGTTAATACGTTCTGCAATAAGACCCGCAAGTCGGTTTTTTTCTGTGCTTGTTAAACGCGCGTGCATTAATTCTTTTGGCGCATCAACAGGCAAGCTAAGCGCAGGCAGTAATAAGCTTACAGCTTCATCCCATGCGTTATCTGTACCGTGTCCAAAAAATATACTACTACTTGCAAATTGGCTTGTAGTCCAACGTAACCAGTCATGTAAAGTTGACAGTTCTGCAACGGCTTCTTCGAGTGTTGCTTCTTCTATTTGTAAATCGCTCATATATTTTTACCTGTATTAGCTTACTGACTGTTTTGAGTCTTTAAGACGATTGCATTGCCTATCTGCGCTGGGCAAATTACAATTGCCCCTCATTTAAGTATTGTACCGCCTTTTGCGCTGCGTTTTTACGTTTTTTTGTTTAGGTAATAGTTATGAAAAAAGACACTCCATCACATTCGTCCCTAAGCAATGACGACATAAGCTTATTTCGTCAAACGATCACAGGCGCCAAAGTATTTAAACAAGATACTCATCGTTTTGATACAAAGCCTAAGGTGTCACAAGCTAAGCAATTTGCCCAGCAAAAAAAGCAGGCTCAATCTGAATTTTTCTTCTCAGACGTTTATATTCCCGATATAGACACCCACGGCACGGTTAAATATGTAAAACCAGGCCAAGATACCTTCCTAGCTAAACAGCTTCGCCGTGGTGACTTTGCACCCGATTTGACGCTAGATTTACATGGCTTAAATAAAGAACTTGCTAAAGATGAACTCGCTGGACTCATTCACGAATGTAAAAAGCAGCATTACTATTGTGCATGTGTAGTGCACGGTATTGGCGGCGGCGTACTAAAGCACAAAGTGCCTCAGTACTTAGTACAGCACCCTGACGTAATAGCGATGCACCAAGCCCCTCTCGAATATGGTGGTAGAGGCGCTGTACTCATACTAATTAATTTACCGCAAAGTGATGAATTTAGACGCTAACTTTAGCTATTACTAGGATGTAACTTCGTGCATATTTTTTCAATTATTTTTCCGCTCATTTTTATTGTGGCGTTTGGTTACAGCTGTTGCCGATTAAAATTTTTCGAAAAGCAGCATATTGCAGGCTTAAGTAAATTTACTTTTTATATTAGTTTGCCTGCTTTTTTATTGTTAAATATGTCGCAAATTAACTTACAGCAAAGCATTAGCCTTTTTGCATTTTTGAGTTTTTACATACCGGTTCTGAGTGTATTTGGGGTGGGTATTTTAATTGACCGCTTTTATTTAAATAAAAAGTATTTAAAAAATTACCAACAACACGGCGTCTTTGGACTTGCTTCTAGCTATTCAAATATGGTGTTAGTGGGTATTCCTATTGTTATTGCATCGCTTGGCAAAGAGATGATAGCCATTGCGTTTATGATCATTACTTTTCATAGCACATTGTTATTTGCACTTACTTTTTTAATAGGCGCTAAAGGCAGCAGCGATAAATTTTCGTGGTCGCACTTTGGAAAAAGTATGGTGTTAAATCCAATAGTACTGAGTATTGGATGCGGGCTTATATTAAACATTTTAGGAGTAACACTATTCACCGACTTAGCAAATAGTTTGGATCTATTAGCTAAACCAGCAATTGCCTGTGCGCTATTTGTACTTGGTGCTAATTTAGCTTTTTATAAAATAGCAGCAAATTGGCAACCCGCGTTAATAGCATCAATTTTAAAAATATTTTTATTGCCTGCGTTAGTTTTATTGGTAGGCACCTATGTATTTAAGCTAGACACGCAAATACTTAATGTATTGGTACTTTTAAGTGCGTCCCCTGTTGGCGTAAATGCTTATCTTATTGCGAGTCAAATAAAGCAGCATGAAGCTACTCTTGCTGGGGCTGTCGTACTTTCTACTATCTTAAGTGTTATTAGCTTTACGTTTTGGCTAGCTTTATTACTTTAGCTTACAAACCGCCGGCTACATCAACAAAACTACCCGTTGTAAAAGAAGCGTGCTCCGAAGCTAAAAAGTAAATTGCTGCAGCAACTTCCTCGGGTGTACCGCCTCTGCCAAGGGGTAATTTACTTTTAAGACGATCGACTCGATTTTTTTCGCCGCCATCACTATGCATATCAGTGTAAATAAGCCCAGGTCTAACAGAGTTAACACGAATACCTTTACTTGCCACCTCTTTTGCCAAGCCAATAGTAAATGTGTCCATTGCACCTTTAGATGCTGCATAATCAATGTACTCATTAGGAGAGCCCGTTTTAGCGGCCCCCGATGAAACATTAACAATACTACCGCCATTTCCCATTCGCTTTATTGCCTCACGACTACATAAAAAAGCACTGGTAATATTTGTAGTCAAAACTTCGTTTATGCGCTCAGCACTCATTTCCAGTAAGGGCATTTGCGGCTGTAATATCCCAGCATTATTTACAAGTACATCAAGTTGACCAAACTCTTTATCAATAAAATCAAACAACGCCAAAACATCCATCTCTTTGGACACATCTGCTTTTATAAATTGAGCTCTAACGCCAAAGCTTCTTACTTGATCAGCTACTAGCTTGGCACTAGCTAAATCAGCTTTATAATTAATGCAAACATCATAATCCTGCTTAGCAAAGTATAATGCCGTAGCTGCGCCAATACCTCGGCTAGAGCCAGTGATGAGTACAACGGGGGAGCGAGTCATTAACGCTATTATTCTTTTAAAGCTGCGACTACTGAAATTTCAACAAGCAGTGCATCGCGCGCCATTTTTGCTTCCACGCAAGCACGTGCTGGTGCATAACCTTCGGTTACCCACGCATCCCATACTGCGTTCATATCAGCAAAATATTCCATGCTTTTTACGTAAATAGTCGCACTAAGCATATGCTCTTTTGAGCTTCCTGCTTCATCAAGTAACGCCTCTACTTTATCGAGCATAGTTTGAGTTTGTTCTTTAATATCTTTTTGTGCGTCGGCGCATACTTGCCCACATAAATACACAGTACCGTTGTGTTTTACTATGCGGCTCATGCGCGCACCTGTTTGTAAGCGTTCTATCGTCATTTTAATTTACTCAATTATTTATATTTAAACATTTTCTGGGGCATTTATACTTAAATAACTACTACGCTGGGTTTGCTCATCGTAACTAATAACAGCTACAGCACCCGTATTAAAAATGGGCATATTGCCAGGGCTTAATTGATCCACTAAATAACTGACAATAGGCATATGGGCTACAATGAGCCACGTATTACATTGGGGGTGAGTAGCTATAAGTGTTTCGATGTAGTCAGCGGCAATTTGAGGTTTGCCCTCAGGGATTATATCGGACGTGGTTTCGCTAAATTTAAATTCGTTATTTTTAGCAACACCTGCAGCCGTTTGCTGCGCTCGAATGTAAGGACTAACTAACAGTGCATCAGGGTGATGTGTTTTATTGAGCCAAAGACCCATTTTTTCAGCTTCATCATGCCCTGCTTGGGTTAAATTTCTACCTGCATCATCAGCCTGCATGGGTGTTGCTTCGCCGTGGCGCATTATTAGGATTGTTTTCATAAAAAATCAACCAATTAAAGAATATAAAACAGTAGCCAGTTTGCCCGTTTGTCAGCTATATTGACAACATAAACCTATTTATTTCTAAAATAGTTCTTTCATGAGACTCAGGTAAATTTTCAAGCTATATTTCGCTTTCCTGAAGCCATCATCTGTTGTTAACAAGTAAACGTTTAGTTTCAGGAGCATCATTTGAATATCAGCCGCAATGATAACAGAGCATACCGCGCCTTTACACTGGACAATGGTCTAAAAGTACTATTAGTGCAAGATAAAGATTCTACAAAAGCGGCAGCATCAATGGCAGTTAACGCCGGACATTTTGACGACCCTCTTGACAGGCAAGGCCTCGCACACTTTTTAGAGCACATGCTTTTTTTAGGCACAGACCAATATCCAGATTCAGGCAGTTTTAATAATTTTGTTTCCCAAGCTGGCGGCAACACCAATGCATGGACTGGCACTGAGCATACCTGTTACTTTTTTGATATTAACAATCAAGAATTTGAACAAGCGCTAACCCAATTTAGTCGTTTTTTTATTGCTCCTCTTTTAAATTCAGCCGAAACAGAAAAAGAACGAAATGCAATTGAAGCCGAGTTTAAGCTAAAAATAAAAGATGATGGTCGCCGTATTTATCAGGCCCACAAAGAAACAGTAAATCCTGCTCATCCATTTGCTAAATTTTCTGTGGGTAACCTACAAACTCTAGCTGACAGAGAGCGCTGTATTAGCGACGAGCTACGTGATTTTTTTAATAACTACTACCAAGCTCAGTGGATGACGTTGGTTATATGCGCTAATGAAGAGCTAGATACTCTGCAAAGTTGGACGCAAACTTACTTTAGCGCAATTAACGGCAACAAAAACTTTAAAAAGCCAGAGATCAGTGAGCCACTTTATCGCAAGCAAGACATAGGGAAAATACTCCATATTGAGCCGCATAAGCATATGCAAAAACTTATTATTAGCTTTGCTATGCCTAATATTGATGACTTTTATCGTCACAAAACAGTAAGTTTTATAGCTCATTTACTTGGCTATGAAGGCGCCGGTTCTCTTTATTCTATTTTAAAGGAGCAAGGCTGGATCAATGCACTTTCTGCTGGCGGTGGTATTAATGGTAGCAACTTCAAAGATTTTAATATTAGTTTAGCGCTTAGTGATGAAGGCATTGAATACTTTGAAGATATTATTGAAATGGTGTTTGAATACATTTGCTTAATTAACCATAACACCGAAAAATTACCGCGCCTATATCAAGATAAAAAAAATCTATTACAAATAGCATTCGATAACCAAGAAAAGTCACGTTTAATTGATTGGGTTAGTAACTTAAGCATTAATATGCAGCATTACGATGAAGCAAATTACGTGCAAGGCGACTATTTAATGGAAGGCTTTAAAAAAGCGACCCACGAAATGGCCATGCAGTGGTTAACGCCACATAATATGCGCATCGTACTTATACATCCAGATGTAGAGCCTGAACATAAAACGGCATGGTACAACACACCATATAAAGTAGAACATATTTCACCTAGTTGGCTTGATGCCCTTAGCGAGATAAATAAGCCGTTGAGCGAAATGCTGCTACCTACAGCTAATCCTTATTTAACAAAAGAAGTGGTGTTATTTGATGTCGTAAAACCACAAACAAAACCCGAGTTATTAGTAAAAGAACCCGGTTTTGACTTTTGGTTTAAACAAGACAACACATTTCGTGTTGCTAAAGGCCATTTTTATTTGGCCATGGATTCTGATTTTGCCGTAAAAGATGTAAAACATATGGCACTCACCCGCTTATTTACAGATTTATTTATGGATAGTGTGGGCGAGCAATTTTATCCAGCAGAACTTGCGGGACTTAGCTACCACTTAACCTCGCATCAAGGTGGATTAACTCTACATACCGCGGGGCTTTCATCTAGCCAGTTAGAGCTTGTTGATCAATTAATAGATGCTTTATTTAATGTAGAGATCTGTGCAAAACGCTTTGCTGAATATAAAAAACAGCTTGTAAGGCATTGGCGCAATAGCAACCAAAACAAACCAGTCAGTGAGTTATTTAGCATTTTAGGCGCAAAAATAATGCCTTGGAACCCACAACCTGGGGAGCTTGCATCGGCATTAAAAAACACCTGTTTTCAGCAATTTAATGAGTTCAGAACAGACTTTTTTAAAGCACTACATGTTGAATCATTTTTACATGGTAACTGGCAGCAAAGTGATGCAATAGCCTTTCAAAAAAAGGTCGCAAATCACTTAAAAAACGCAACCATAATTGAAGATTTAAGACGCCCTCTTTTTGAAATTAAAAAAGTAACTCGCTACGAGTTAGAGCTTCCTTGTAACGACCATGCAATGGTTATTTACTATCAAGCGCAAACGGATTGCGTGGCCGAAAAAGTAAAAATGATGGCGTTAAATCATTTAATTAATCAAGATTACTTTAATGAATTACGAACTACACAGCAACTTGGTTATTTAGTAGGCGCTGGTTATGCACCATTTAACACGCGTGCTGGTATAGCATTTTATGTGCAGTCACCTAAGTTTGATGCAAAAACATTATTGCATCGACATAACCGTTTTATTAAAAACTACCTTGATAATATTGATGCACTTGATGAAAACGATTGGCAACAGCAAAAACACGGCCTTAGTACTCATATTGCAGAAAAAGATAAAAACCTGCGCCTGCGCTCACAACGGTTATGGCTTGCTATTGGTAACAGAGATCATGAATTTTATATGCAACAACGACTTTTAGATGCCTTAAATGCGCTAACCCTAAAAGAACTAAAAGTTTATGCACTAAGCCTATTTGATGATAATAGACCAAGATATGAGCTTTTAAGCTCGGCAAAAGTCAATAAATCTCAAAATATGCCCGTTTACTCTCAATCTCTTTGACACTAGGTTTAGCTTGTTTTAAATTATCATTTGTAAATTAGAAGTAATAAAAAAATGATAAAAATAATAATAAAACTAAGCATGCTTGTAGTACTTGCTTACTCATTTGAGCTTTTTGCCTTTGAGTCATCATTTAATTACAACTCCGACAATATACTTATACTAGCAAGCGCCATTATAGCGCTTGCTTTGCCCTACCTGTTATTTGTAATCCACAAACTTAGACGCTCACGCCGTCAACTCCGTCTTTCGGAAAAACGCCTTAAAAGTACTGTAGAAGGTAGCGGCGATACACTTTGGGACTGGAACATAAAAACAGGCGAAGTTATTCGTATTAACGATAAGTACTTAATGGATTCGACTACCTTAATGGGGTTTCCGCCAAACAAAGGCCTTATTCACCCTCACGATATTAATAACGTTGAGCACTTGTTAAAAGTACACTTTGCAGAGCAGTCTGCTTTTTTTGAAGCCACCTACCGAATCAAAGATACATTTGGTCGTTGGCATTGGGTACTCGATCGCGGAAAAATAATTGAAAAAGACGCCAACTTATCACCCCTTAGAATGACAGGTACCGTTCGCGATATATCACAGTTAAAATCAACGGAAGAGCGCTTAAACCTTTTTGCTAAATGTGTTGAATCACTCACTGACGCCTTAGCAATTTACGATAAAAACTTTAAACTGGTTGATATAAACCCGAGTTTTTTAACCTTGTTTGGTGGCGTACGCGAGCAATACTTAGGAAAAGATTTCAACCTATCTGGGTATGAGCCAAGCTACACAAACAGAATTATTGAAATAGTAAAAGAGCGCGAACATATCCAACAAGAAGTGAAGCTTCGTAATAGTGAGCGTGTTTTATTGCCTATAGAAATATCGATAGATGAAATTAAAAACGATCAAAATCAAATAACTAATTATGTCGTTGTTTATTCAGATTTAACAGAGCGTAAAAAAGCCGAATCGCAGTTACATAACTTATCGAATCGAGATCGCACAACTAGTCTGCCTAACCGAAATTTATTTTTTACTGATTTGCAAAAGCTAGTAAAGCTCAACTCGCATCACGCCTTGCTTGTATTCGATTTAGATAACTTTAAAAAAATAAATGACTCGTTAGGGCATCAACTAGGTGACAGCTTATTAGCTAAACTAGCAATGCGCTTAAATAAACTAACCCGCGAAAATGATGTATTTTATCGTTTAGGCGGCGATGAGTTTGCTCTTGTAATGTCTGACACTAACGACATACATGTAATTACACGTATGGCAAAACAGTTTTTAGCAGCCATTGCTACACCATTTAAAATGGCTGGCCACGAACTGGCAATCACCTCAAGTGTAGGCATTGTATTATTTCCAGAAGACGGTAATACGCCTGAACTGCTTTTAAAAAATGCAGATACCGCGATGTATCATGCTAAAAAGAAAGGTAACAGCTACTTATTTTTTAACGACACGATGAACCGTCAAGCCGTTAAACGACTGCAAATTGAAAACCTCATGCGCTTTGGTTTAAAAGAAGACCATTTTGAAGTGTACTACCAACCAAAAATGAATATTCGCACAGGCAAGCTAACCGGAATGGAAGCATTAGTGCGCTTTATTACACCCAAAAAAGGCATTATTAGTCCGGGAGTTTTTATACCTATAGCCGAGGAAACTGGCCAAATAATTGAAATTGGTGAAGTGGTATTAAACAAAGCCTGCAGAGACGTAAAAGAATGGCTAGATAGCGGTTTATTTAGCGGCCGAGTAGCTGTCAACTTATCAGCAAAGCAATTTAGCCTCCCCGATTTAACTTCTCGTATTGACGTTATTTTGCAAAAAAACGAATTACCTTCTTACTTTTTAGAGCTTGAAATAACAGAAGGTACTGTAATGGACGACCCTAAAGAAGCCATTGCAATTATGCGTTCGTTAAGTGCCCGAGGTATTCATTTAGCAATGGATGATTTTGGTACTGGTTATTCATCATTAGCGTATTTAAAGCAATTTCCGCTTAATACACTTAAAGTAGATAAAGCATTTATAGATGACATGACCAACGAACGTGGGCGTAATATGGTCGACTCAATAGTCACTATTGCGCATAACCTTGATTTGCATGTAGTTGCTGAAGGTGTAGAACAAGCTCATCAAATTGATATACTTAAAAAGCTTAATTGCGAAACAGTACAAGGTTATTACTATTCTAAGCCACTATCAAAAAGTGAATTTACTGAATTTTTAAAGCAGCAACAAACTAAAGCAGCCCCAAGCTTAATTAGAAAAAATAAAAATGTGGCGTCGATAAATTAAGGGCGCCATATACACGCATTTATACCTACATTTCTTACTAAAGCACGGCGATAATGTAGATTAAATAAGCACCAGGCCACAGGCCCAAGTAAACCGCCTAAAATAAGCCATCGCTTAATTGGCATACCTTTTTTAATGGCTTCTAAATACATTAAAGCTATAAATGCACTGCTTAGTAAAACTATAAACAAAATTACCCTTTAAAGTTGCTCAAAAATACGGCACTTATTCTAACGCTAACGTGATTAAATTTAAAGCAACAAATCCCCCGCGCGCACAAAAAAGCCGAAGCTGTTAAACACAGATTCGGCTTTTAAAATTATAATTTACGCGTTACTTTTCAGCACGACCCATAAATTTGTGTTCAACAGTATTAATACGGATACGGTCACCTGTTGAAATATGCTCTGGCACAGAAATATTTAAGCCAGTAGACATACGTGCAGGTTTTGAACGAGCACTCGCAGATGCACCTTTGATAGATGGGTCTGTTTCTTCAACAACAAGTTCAACACTTGACGGTAAATCAAGCCCTACTGGCGCGCCATCAATAACAATTACGTGTACGCCTTGTGTTTCTTCATTAACAAATAAAATTTCTTCGCTAATAGCATCTTTGCTTAAGTTATAAGGCGTGTAATCTTCATTATCCATGAACACATACTCGTCACCATCAATGTACGATAGCATTACTTCACGGCGTGTTAAATCAGCCAGCGTTAGCATGTCACTGTCTTTGAATGTTTCGTCAACTTTACCACCGGTTACCACATCGTATAAACGCATACGGTATAAACTACCACCAGCACGACCTTGCGGCACAGAGCGCACAATATCTTTTACAACTAAAACGCGGCCATTGAAGTCAATAGCAGTACCTTTTTTAACATCACTCGCCTTTGGCATGTGTGAATTCCTATTATTTTTTTGATTGCCAGAAACATACCACGAACTGGATTTTGTTCAACTAAAATTACGTTGGTTTTACGCTACATGTTGTATTAGCTTGTAAAATTTTAATTTATACTAAAATACATATAATCAAATGTGAAAAAAACTGCTATGGTAGCTTTACCGAGTATGACTTCAAGGAATGGATCATGGACCAGAAAAAAGTACATGAGTATTTAGTTAAAAAACCACTTGTTCAGGTTACAAAACCATTTGCGCAAGAGGTTGATGTATATAAAGTGAATCATAAAATGTTTGCGACTCTTGCTATTGGCAATGACGGTCAAACTAATGATGATGGTGAGGTTATTTGGTGGCTTAACTTAAAGTGCGATCCTGATGAAGCAATATCATTGCGTGATATTTTCCCGGCAGTGATCCCTGGTTACCATATGAATAAACGCTTATGGAACACAGTAATTTTAGACGGCACAATTCCACAAGGTGAAATTGAGAGAATGATTGATAACTCATTTAATTTAGTCGTAGAAAACATGCCAGAAAAAGACCGAAAAGCTATTTCACTTCACTTGTAAACACTTTTTGGGCTAGGCTACTAGCCCATTAAAACCCTACACCTTAAGCGTATAAATTAAATCGTCATATAACTTTTCGCCTATTGTATGCACTTTAAAAAGTGTATCGGTATGGGTTAAACCGCACTTACCAAGCACCTTTTCAGAACCAATATTGCCACGCGTTACGACTGCTTTAAACTGCCTAATACCACATTCTTTCCAAGCCCAGTCAATCACAGCTCTTAGGGATTCTGTCGCGTAGCCTTTATTAAAATACTCTGGCAATAATAAATAACCAAGCTCTGCGGTTTCTCCGTCATAGGCAAAACCTGTAACACCCACAGGTTGTTTTGTTTGATTATTAATAATGAGTAAACACAGGGGATGACGTGATTTAGCATTCCACTTAGGCAAGCGTATCTCAAAGCGGTTTCTTACCAGTGACTCCATTGGCATATCAAAACAATACTTGAGGACTTGAGGATCGCGATGAAGCGCAAGAAAAAGAGGCCAATCAGATTCTTCCATTTGGTATATGCTCAATCTTTGTGTAAATAATGTCATTAAGCTCCTCATTTATTTATAAAAACTATAAAAAAACCGCATTTAAATGCGGTTTTTTTAGATAGCAGAAACTTTATTCTTTCGTTTCAATCTCTTTGGTAACTTCAGGCTCAGTTACACTTTGCTCTTGTGACTCAGTGCTTTGTACTTCAGGAGCTACAACCTCAACATGTGTTGCGTTATAAAAAGTAGCACCAGAGCTTGCCATTGTTACCAGTGATTCACATGGTGCAAAGTTAGCATCGCTGTTAGCTAATGTAGACATATCAGAGCTTATTTTACTTGCGCCTAATTTATCCATATAGCTAAACGGGCCACCTAAAAATGGTGGAAAACCAATACCAAATATTGCACCGATATCGCCATCACGTGGGCTGGCAATAATGCCATCATCTAAACAGCGTACTGCTTCGTTAAGCATTTGCGATACACAACGCTTAGCAATTTCGCTCTTGTTTAAACGTGGAGCCGGGGTAACACCCAATAGTTCGTAAACTGACTCATCAACCTTTTTGCCTTTTTTATCGTATTCATAAAAACCACGACCAGACTTACGGCCAAGGCGTTTTGAATCAATCATACGCATAAATGCATCAGGGCCTTTAAAACGCTCGCCTAATTCTTTTTCAAGAATTGGGGCAATTTTAGAGCCAATATCAATACCTACTTCATCAAGTAGAGCCAGCGGGCCTACCGGAAAACCGAACTCAACAAGCGCTGCATCAATCTTTTCAATTGGCTCGCCTGCTAACATTAAGTTAGCAGCTTCGTTTAAGTAAGGCGCTAAAATACGGTTGACGTAAAAACCGGCCATGTCTTTTACAACAATTGGCGTTTTACCTTGCTTACGTGCAAAGTTAACAACGCGGGCAATGGTCTCTTGAGACGTACCTTCGTGTGGAATAATTTCCACTAATGGCATTTTTTCCACTGGTGAAAAGTAATGCAAGCCAATTACATTTTCAGGACGTGCTGCCTGCGCTGCAATTTGCGATATTGGTAATGATGACGTGTTACTTGCAAAAATTGTATTTGCTTGGCATTGCTGCTCTACGTCTGCAACCATACCTTGCTTAAGTGCAAGGTCTTCAAACACCGCTTCTATTACTAAATCAATGTGTTTAAAGCCACTGTAGTCAGTTGTACCTGTAATACGGTTCATCGTTAACTGCACATCAGCTTTAGACATAATACGACGCTTAAGACGCTTATCTAAAATTTTATAGGTGTAGCTCATTGCATTACTAATGCCCTGCTCTGCTACATCTTTAATACGTACCGGTACTTTAGCTTTAACAGCACTTACGTGCGCAATGCCTGCGCCCATTAGTCCACCACCTAAAACAGCAGTTTTGCTTATTGCGGGTGCGTCATCATTGCGCCACTCTTTTTTCATTTCAGTCGTTGCAAAGAAAATACCGCGAAGCGCTTTCGATTCGTCACTCATTACAAGTGTTGCAAAGCTTTCAGCTTCTGTTTTATACGCTTTTAGCTCATCAAGCTCTACACTAGCTCGCACTGCTTTAATAATAGCTAGTGGTGCTGGGTAGTGCCCGCCCGTTTTTTTAAGTACGTTTTCTTTTGCTTTTTTAAAGATAAAGTTACGACCAAACGGGTTTGACTCTAGTAATTTACTAATATTGTCGAGCTTTGGCTCTTTTGCTTGTGGCTTTTTCTTCGCGGCAAATTCTTTTGCAACTTTTAGCAGCACACTGTGCGGTACACAATCATCAAGCACGCCTGCTTTTTTAGCTTGCGTAGGGCGAATTTGTTTACCTGTTAGCATCCACTCAAGTGCTTTTTGAATACCAACAATTTTGGTTAAGCGCTGGGTGCCGCCGCCACCTGGAAGTAAACCAAGTTGTACTTCTGGTAAGCCAATTTTTGTTAAATCACTGTCGGTACCAACACGGTAATCACATGCTAAAGCAAACTCTAAACCACCACCTAATGCAGCGCCATGAATCGCACTTACTGTTGTGTATGGCAGTTTTGTCATATCAAAAAACGCTTGATGACATAGCTCGCTAATAGCTAAAGCATCTTCACGCTTTTGAACGCTATCGAGCATTTTCACATCGGCGCCAGCAATAAAGTTATCGCTTTTTCCGCTTATAAATACCATGCCTTTTACATTTTGCGACTTAGCGTCTTCTAGTAATGCTTTTAAATCATCGGCAAAACTGCTGCGCAGGGTATTCATTTTCTCACCCGGCACATCAATCGTTACCACGGCGATTTTATTTTCATCTACCGCTAAATTAAATACTGAATCAGTCATTACGCGCTCTCCAATACAAAGGCTGCACCTAAACCACCAGCAGCACACGCTGTTGTTAATGCTAAACCGCCACCACGACGTTTAAGCTCGTGTAAGCTTTGCGTAATTAAGCGTGCACCTGTCGCTGCAAATGGGTGACCATATGCTAAAGAGCCGCCGTTAACGTTAAACTTATCCATGTTAATTTCGCCAATTGCTTTGCTGCGACCTAAATGCTCTTGTGCAAATTTGTCTGAGGCAAACATTTTCATATTGGCAAGTGTTTGCGATGCAAACGCTTCGTGCATTTCAATTAAATCTAAATCAGCAAGGGTAATACCCGCTCTATCTAGTGCAATAGGCGTTGAATGAGCTGGGCCCATTAACATGTCTTTTTCTACGCCAATTGCCGAAAATGCAAAGCTACGTACGTAACCTAGTATTTCGTAGCCAAGTGCTTTTGCTTTGCTTTCGCTCATCATAAGTACGGCCGCTGCACCATCTGTTAACGGTGTTGCATTTGCTGCGGTAACTGTACCGTGCTGGCGGTCAAACACCGGTTTAAGCTTAGCGTAGCCTTCAACCGTTGAGTTTTTACGAATGTTGTTATCTTCTGAAATAAAGCTTTTATATGGCGGTAAATGCGCCGTCATTACTTCATCTTTTAACTTTCCATCAGCCCATGCTTGCGTTGCAAGTGAGTGAGAACGATGTGCTAATGCATCTTGATCTTCACGGCTAATGTTATGTGTTTTAGCCATTTGCTCAGCAGTTTGCCCCATTGAAAGGCCTGTTGAGTACTCTGCAACTGCAGGTGGCACTGGTAATAAATCTTTTAAACGCAGTTTTGAAAATATTTTTAAGCGTTGACCAAGCGTACGCGCTTTATTTAAATCAACTAAGCTGCCTGCTAGCTTTTTACTTACACCAATTGGCAATACTGATGACGAATCTGCGCCGCCCGCAATACCTACACTTACAGAGCCTGCCATAATAGACTCAGCTACATTGGCAATTGCCTGAAAGCTGGTAGCACATGCGCGCGATACAGAATATGCATCAACCGATACTGGCATACCTGTGCCCAATACAATTTCACGTGCAATATTTGGCGCTTCTGGCATTTGTACTACTTGACCAAATACAAGTTGATCAATTTCTGACTTATTGAAATTTAATCGTTCAAGCATTTCGTTAACCACCAACTTACCCATATCAAGTGCAGGTACATGGTGAAACGCTGTTGCTTGCTTTGCAAAAGGTGTACGTAAGCCGCTAACTATGGCAATACGGTCGCCCTTTGGTGTTTTTAGTATGTTTTGCTCAGACATTTATGCTCTCCCGCTGACAGGTCTGACCTGTTTGTTTTCCTCGATTCTAAACAACCCGTGTGCTAAAGCCAATAGAAAAACACAAATTTATATAAACAGTGTTTAATTACGACTATCACAATAGGCTTTTTTAGACGCATTTACAAAGTTTTGTGGTACGCTAAAAATCGTTAAAAAATAACGAACTATTTTAAAAAATACAGTCTAACTCTTGAGTTACCCAATTATAAACCTTATAAATAGGTCTGTATTTATCACCTAACACTATTAGGTACAAACCCAGCTGACGAGGACAGTCCACTTATTATGGCAGCTAACGCATTTTCACAATTAAAAACGTACTTAGATACACAAATCATTGGCCAGCCAGAGCTTACACAAGCGCTACTTATTGCAATTTTAGCTGATGGTCATTTATTAGTAGAAGGGCCTCCGGGGCTTGCAAAAACACGTGCAGTTAATGCACTTGCAAAAGGTATTGAAGGCTCGTTTCAGCGCGTACAGTTTACGCCAGACTTATTACCGGCTGATGTAACAGGTACCGATATTTACCGCCAACAAACTAGCGAGTTTGTATTTGAAAAAGGCCCTCTTTTTCACAACCTTATTTTAGCCGATGAAATTAACCGCGCACCAGCCAAAGTACAATCAGCATTGTTAGAAGCCATGGCAGAGCGCCAAGTTACCGTAGGTAAAAACACCTATCCGCTTAGCGAGCTGTTTTTAGTTATGGCTACACAAAACCCGCTAGAGCAAGAAGGGACTTACCCGTTACCAGAAGCCCAGCTGGATCGTTTTTTACTGCACCTAAGTATTGGTTACCCTGGCGCAGAGCATGAGCTTGATATACTACGTTTAACACGCGGCGAAGCACTTAACGAACAACAGCCGGTATTACAAAAGATTAGTCAAAGCGATTTATTTGCTGCCCGAAAAGAAATACTAGGGCTTTATTTAGCAGAGCCGCTTGAGCAATACCTAGTACAACTTATTATTGCCACCCGTGAAGGCGCTAAATTAGATGCACAACTAGGTAGTTGGATTGAATTTGGTGCAAGCCCGCGTGCAACAATAGCACTTGATAAATGTGCTCGTGCTCATGCATGGCTTCAAAGCCGTGACTTTGTAGCACCTGATGACATTCAAGCTGTTGTGCATAACGTCCTGCGTCATCGCATTATTTTAAGTTACGAAGCCCAAGCCGATGGCATTACTAAAGATCAAGTAATAAGCCGTATAGTTGAACTTGTAGCCGTACCATAAGTTATGCAAAAACAATTAGATCCCCAAGCATGGCTTAAAGAGAGCCATAGCAACGGTGTTAATTTAGCACTTAAAGAGCTGATGTATTACAAAGCCAAAGCGCAATTGCTTGAGCTTGCCCCTAAGGTAAAAATAAAAAATACCTTAACAGGGCAATACCTTGCACCGCACAAAGGCCGAGGAATGGAATTTGCCGAAGTGCGACATTATCAGCAAGGTGACGACATTCGCTCTATTGATTGGCGAGTCACTGCGCGTACCGGCGAAACTCACACAAAGCTCTTTCAAGAAGAGAAAGAACGCCCTGTGTTTGTGTTTACTGATTTTTCAAACTCGATGCTGTTTGGCTCAAAGTTACTGTTAAAGTCGGTTCAAGCGGCGCATATAAGCGCCCTTGTTGCATGGTCGGCGTGTCAGCGCGGCGACAGAATTGGCGGCATTGTGTTTAATCAGCACTCTCATTTGGAGCTAAAACCCAGTGCTCGCGAAAAAGCAGTCCTTAAGCTTTGTCATAATTTATGCGACAACCACCTGCAAGCACTCAACAACATTGATAAAGCAGCCACTAACAACTTTAGTGATAACCTAAAGCGCCTTAATCATTTAGCAAAACCTGGCAGCTTAGTGTATTTAGTGTCTGATTTTAACGCTCTGGATGATGCCAGCTTTAAGCAACTCGAAATATTAAGCCGCCACTGCGAGCTTATTGGTTGCCATATAAGCGATCCGTTTGAGCATCAGTTACCTGCGTTTAAGCAAGCCGTTACCGTTAATGCAAATGGCCAAGACTTTGCCCTACCATTAATGGATAACAGCTTTAGAGAACGCTTTGCTAAAAATGCAGAACACGCATTTAGCACGCGCTTTAATCGCCTAACTAAATCGGGTCTTAACTTAATATCATTCAATGCAGCAACACCGCTTGAGCTGCAATTAGTGAGAAAATAACCATGCAAACCAATCCACTCGATGGCCTGCACGACATAATAGCGCCAAGCCAAGTTAATTGGTGGCCACTTGCCCCTGCTTGGTGGGTTATTATTGCACTGCTGTTTTTAGCACTGTGCGCAGCTATTTATATATTTTATAAAAAACATAAATTTAAAAAGCCTAAACGCTACGCAATACAATTAAGCCAAAGTGAGCAAAACCCTCAGCAACTGCATATTATTTTAAAACGTTTAGTGATTGAATATTACGACAAGCGCCTTGCTGCGCAATCAACCTCTAAATGGTGTACAACACTTAATACGCTTACTGGCTTAAGCTTTACAGAACAAGAAATACTAAGCTTGTATAACCCCAGCCAAAAAGATACAACCCTGTGCGAAAAATTTCGCCAAGGTATTAAACAATTTAAAATAAAGGAGTCAGTAAATGTTTGAATTTAGCTGGCCATGGTTATTTTTATTACTACCCTTACCTTTATTACTTTTACTATTAAAACCTGCTGCAAGTAATGCCAGTACGCGTTTACGTATACCCAGTTTTGCAAAGCACAATTTAACCAGCCAAAGTATTGAACCACACGCACAACGTTTAAATCCTTTCGAATGGATAATTTGGTTATTACTTGTTACTGCCGCTGCCAATCCAACATGGCTAGATGAGCCAATCTCATTGCCAAATGAGGGTCGCGATATAATGCTAGCTGTTGACTTATCAGGCTCAATGACCGAACAAGACATGGCTTACAACGGCCAATATGTTGACCGCCTTACCATGGTAAAAGCCGTACTCAGTGATTTTATAGAGCAGCGTCAAGGCGACAGGCTTGGGCTGATATTATTTGGCGACACCGCGTTTTTACAAACCCCGCTAACGCGCGACGTTAAAACAGTAAGTAAAATGCTCAGCGAAGCCCAAATTGGTCTAGTGGGACGCGCCACAGCTATTGGTGATGCATTGGGTCTTTCGGTAAAACGCTTTGCCAATAAAGATGAAAGTAACCGTATTGTGGTGCTATTAACCGACGGACAAAATACCGCTGGTAATTTAAACCCAGAAGATGCACTACTGCTAGCTCGCGAAGAAGGTATTAAAGTGTACACCATTGGTGTTGGCTCAGATAACCCACGTGGTTTTAGCCTCTTTAATATGGGCGGCTCTAGCGGCAGTAATTTAGATGAAAGCTTACTTAAAAAGATTGCCGAGCAAACTGGCGGATTATACTTTAGAGCCAAAGATGTAGCAGGCCTTCAACAAATTTACGCAGAGCTTGATAAGCTTGAACCTATTAGCGCTGATGAACAAACATTTCGCCCACAAAGCTCATTATTTTACTACCCATTACTTATCGCTATTTTACTTATTAGCTTAAAAGTAATGCTTAGTACACTGCGTGCATTAAAGGAGCCAAACTAATGGATTTTGAATTTATTCGCCCTGCTCTTTTATGGTTACTCATACCTGCTGTGGCATTATTTTTTATTGCCTTAATTAAGCATAAAAAAGCGACCAGTGAGCAGCTAATTGCACCACATTTAGCACAATTTATAATGAGCGAATCAAACACTAAAGCCAGCCAACCTCTTTGGCTTATTGCTTTGTTTTGCAGCCTTGGCATTTTATTTAGTGCAGGACCTAGTTTTGAGAAAAAACAAGTGCCCGTATTTCAAAGTAAAAGTGCCCGCGTAATTGTTATGGATATGTCGTACTCAATGTACAGCACCGATATTTTACCAAATCGTTTAATGCAATCACGCTTTAAAGCGCTTGATATGATTGAGCTGTTTAAAGAAGGCGATACCGCGCTTGTAGCCTACGCAGGCACGGCCTACATAATATCGCCGCTAACAAACGACGCCACAACACTTAGTAATTTAATTCCAAGCTTGAGCCCTGAAATAATGCCAGACAAAGGCTCAAACGTTTTAGCCGGTCTTGATATGGCCAAAGAGCTATTAACGCAAGCGGGTTATATTGATGGCGACATTATTTTAGTAACCGATGGTATTGACCAACAAGAACAAAGCGACGTGAGTAGCTTTACCAGTAACACCCAATATAGATTAAATATATATGGTGTAGGTACCGCTCAAGGCGCACCGATAAAATTACCTGAAGGTGGTTTTTTGAAAGACAGATACGGCCAAATTGTAGTCCCTACACTTAATGCAGCTCAGCTTAAAAATTTAGCATCAAGCAGTGGCGGTAAATTTGCGAGCTATCAGCCTAGTAATAACGACATAAATACATTTGCTCCAAGCGCGCAAAGCGAATTGTTAAAAGACGAAAAACAAAGCCATGCACTTTGGCGAATAGATGCCGGTATATACGGACTGTTACTGCTATTGCCATTTGGCTTGTATTTATTTAGACGCGCTGCCTTATTAGGTGCTTTTTTAGTATTTAGCTTTTTACCCCAGCAAAATGTGTATGCCGTAGAGCTCCCTACTCTTTTGCAAAATGCAGATCAACGTGCATTAGAGGCTTACAATAATAAAGAGTACGATGCAGCAACACAGGCTCAATCAAGTGAACTAAAAGGCGCTGCGCTTTACCAGCAAGGTAATTTTGATGCTGCACTTAATGAGTTTAGTAATGATAAGTCGGCTAGCGGTTTGTACAACTACGGTAATGCCCTTGCCAAAGCTGGCAAGCTTGAGGACGCAATTGAAGCCTACAAACAAGCCCAAACCTTACAAGACGACTTTACACAAGCAGCTGACAACCAAACTTTAGTTGAACAATTACTAAATCAACAAGAGCAACAAAACCAGCAAGATCAGCAAAGCGACGGCGACGACTCTCAAGACCAAGATAATAGCCAGAAAAAAGATGAGCAAAACCAAGGGCAAAATTCTGATGAGTCAAAACAGGATCAGCAACAAAATGGTGATAAAAGCGATTCTGAAAAAGGCGAAAACGAAAGTCAAAGCCCCAGCGATGAAAAATCTGATAAAGAATCAGATAAAGAGTCTGAACAATCAAAAGATCAACAAGGTGAGCCTGGAGAGCAATCAGACAAGCAAAATGAACCTGATATGCAAGCCCAGCCACAAAGTGAGCAAGGACAAAATAAAGACGCTGACCAACCTAAAGACGAGCAGCAACAAAGTAAGCCACAAGCAATGAGCGAGCAACCTGCTAGTGATGAGCAAAAGCAAAATGCTCAACAGCAGGCAATGCAAGCCCAAGCTAGCGAATTGACTAACGAAGAGAAAGAAAAAGCGCAACAGCTTAATCAACTACTTAGAAAAGTCCCGGACGATCCGGCTATTTTATTACGGAATAAAATGCAATTAGAAGCCCAAAAAAGACAATATAAACGTCGCCCTACAGGAGTCGAAAAATCATGGTAATGCGATTATTTTGCTGTTTATTGCTATTAAGTGCGATGCCTTCATGGGCTGCCACCAAGTTAGAAGCCAGCGTAGATAAAAACCCTGTTTTAGCAGGTGAATTTTTTATGCTTAATATATCCGTAGACGATACAGTTAAAGGCGAGCAACCTGACACCTCTGCACTGTTAAAAGACTTTGTAGTAGGCCCGACTAGCTTAAGCTCTCGTACCAACATTATTAATGGCAGCATTAATAAGCAAACTACGTGGTCGGTTAAATTAATGACCCGTGCTGAGGGCGAATACACGATTCCGGCATTTAGCGTTGCAGGGTTAACCTCACAGCCTATTAAATTAAAAGTAGCAAAACGCTCTGTTGATGCAGATAAAAATAACGAAATATTTTTAAAAACGTCACTATCGAGTAATTCATTGTTTGTGCAAGAAGCCGGCGTTTATACTATTAAGCTTTATCTTGCAAAAGAACTGCTTGATGGCAGTTTAAGCACACCAAGTATGGAAGACGCTCAGCTTACGCAATTGGGTAAGCAAGCAGAAGGCTATGAGCTAGTTGATGGTAAACGCTATCTTGTTATTACTCGCGAATATTTAATTCAGCCACAAAAAAGTGGTGCTTACACTATTGCAGGCCCCGCTTTTCAAGGACGAGTACAACAAAATTATCGTCAGTTAGAAGTATCGGCCCTTGGGGACGATCAGCAAGTAGAAATTAAACCAATTCCGAGTGACTACAAGGGCGCATGGTTACCAAGCGAGCTAGTTAGTCTTGATGAAGAATGGCAACCTAACGACAACACCGTAGAAGTAGGTACGCCTATAACACGTACTATTACACTTACCGCGCTTGGTGTTACAAAAGAGCAACTGCCTGAAATTACAATGCCTACTATTGATGGCATACGCAGCTACCCTGATAAAAAAGAAAATAACAATGCAGTACGTGACGGACGTGTTGTATCGCAGCAAACTGCATCGTATGCATTATTACCGCAAAAACCAGGTACTTACACTTTACCTGAAATACAGCTGCCTTGGTTTAATACTAAAATGAACCGTATTAGCGTAGCTACATTACCAAAGCGCACTATAACGGTAACGCCAAGTAGTACTGCACCTAATACCGCTGTGGCAAACCCACAATCAAACCCAAACAATTTACCTGCTATTGAAAATGTTTCGAATGAAGCGACAGGCACACAACGTATTGAAACTAAAAGTGATACTCCTCTTTGGTTAATAGTTGTTGCCGCTTTAGGGTATATTTTATGGATTGGTACTGTAATTTTTTATCTAGTTACCCGTTCTTCTAAAAATACGACTGAAAAAGTACAGATTAATAGTGGGCGTATTGTTCAGCCAAACTTAAATGAGCTTAAAGCTTTAGCTAAAACACAGGATGTGAAAGCTTTTTACAATGCACTAAATAGCTTTGCTATAAAAGTTACCCACAAAAATGTGGGCGCTATTGATGAGCTTTGTAGCCGCATAAATAGTAGTGAGCTAAATGGTTTTATTAACCAATTACAGGCGCAACTTTATAGCAATAAAGACGCAAACACGGATCTTAATGCTATTATTAAAATTATTGAGAATTATCAAACTCAAGCATTAAAATCGCAACAAGCTGTATTAAAAGATCTTTATGATTAATAACGACTATAAACAGGTCTTTTTTGCAAAAAATAATAATTTTTAATTAAAAAAGTGCTTATGCTTGGAAAGAAAAAATCAAACAATCAGGTCTTAATCGATATGGCAGAGAAACAAAAGCGTTATGAAGCCTTGGTCCACGTTTACAATAAAGAGCTTTATCGCTTTGCTTATTGGTTATGCCGTGATCCGCACATAGCAGATGATTTAGTACAAGAAACGTTTTTACGCGCTTGGCGTTCACTCGACTCTTTACTTGATCAAAAAGCAGCTAAACCCTGGCTGCTAACTATATTACGAAGAGAAAACGCACGCAGATTTGAGCGTAAACAGTTTGATTACAGTGATGTAGAAAACGATACGCTTGTTGATGAAACCAGCCATTCATTAGATGATGAAATGGAGCAAACGGTTATTCAACGCCAGATTGCACTGCTATCTGATGAATACCGAGAACCATTATTACTGCAAGTTGTAATGGGCTGCTCTGGTGAAGAGATTGCAGGCATACTTAATTTAAATAAAAACACGGTAATGACTCGTTTATACCGTGCCCGAAATCAACTTAAAGAGGCTTTAAGCCGTGATGATGAACAACTTAAAGGGGCATCAAAATAATGGATGAACTTGAGTTTCGTCGCCGCACTATTGCGCAGCCAAACGACATTGACAAGGAGCTCATGGAGTTTGCTAACAGTAACCCAGAGCGACAAAGTTTTATTAACGATATGAAAGATTTTGATAAGTATATTCAAGATGCTTTAGACATACCTGTGCCAGAAAATCTTGCAGACCGTATTCTTTTAAACACATCATTAAAAGAAAAAGCACTACAAGAAGAGCAAGCAACGGGAAAAAACGTGGTTGATGCCCGATCGCGTTTTAAGTTTGATCGAGTACATTTAGCGCTTGCCGCATCATTTTTTGTAGCAATGGGTGCATTCTTTTTTAGTACAGAGCAAAATATTGCGCACGAAGCAGGTGAACATGCACTAGCCCATGTGTACTACGAAATTAATGCGCTTGATAAAAAAGAGCCTATTAGCCTACAAAGCGTTAACGACAAGCTTGCAGTTCTAGGAGGTCATCTTGATGAACTTCCAGGTGCCGTAACGTACGCTATGTTTTGTGATTTTGAAGGCGAAAAAGGTCTGCACTTAATATTTGAGTCTGACTTTGGCCCAATGACTGTATTTATAGTGCCTTCTGAAAATAAATCATTTGGTTTTGGCGATGATAATTTCAAAGACGAGCGCTTTGAAGGTCATATTAATCGTGGTCCACAAGCAGATACTATTTTAGTGGCAAGTGTTGGCGCACCTCTAAATACTTATAACGAACGCGTTACAGGCGCTATTCGTTGGTTATAATTTTTACGTAATTAAAAAACCGCTTAATATTTATTAAGCGGTTTTTTTGTGTCTATTAAATAGATTAAATTACACTCAAACCATCTGATTTTAAAAGTAATTATTTATATTTCCCCTTAAAGTAAATTATAATCGCGGCTCGATTAAAATTAAGGGTTTTCATGAGGAACATCATCGTTATTTTTTCACTATTAGCATTGTTATGTACTGCTAGTTTTGATGCACATGCACGTAAAAAGTTTGGCAGCAGCAAACGCGGAAAAACACCTGCAACACAACAAACCACACAAAATAAACAATCAGATGTGCCTGCATCAACAGCACCTAAAGCTAAATCAAATAAAAAAGGGATTATGGCTGGCGTTTTGGGTGGTCTTTTAGCTGGTGGCTTAATTGCAGCAATGTTAGGCGACGATTTTGAAGGTTTTCAGCTATTGGAAATGATTTTATTAGCTGGCGGACTATTTATTTTATTTAAGCTAGTAACCGGTTTTTTACGTGCGAATCGTGCACCGCAACTTGCAAATGCCAGTGCAGGTACAAGTACTCAACAAAATGCTTTTAAACAAACACCGATTGAGCAGCCAATGAGTACAGGCTTTGCAAGCAATGCACCGCAAGGTGAAAGTGTGCCATTTAATTTACCACCTAACTTTGACGTTAATGGCTTTTTGCAAGGTGCCCGTAGTCATTACCATACGCTACAAACTGCATGGAATAATGCCGATTACACCACAATGGCTGAATACTTGAGCTCTGAACTTGTTGCCGAATTTAAAGCTGAGCGTGAAGCAATACAAAGCGTAGACACTGAAGTAATGTTTATTGATGCCGAACTTGTGCGTGCAGATACAAATGCGCAATCGTGGCAGGTTAGTGTTCGCTTTAAAGGTAAATACCGTGATTTAAGCGATAAAAAAGAAGAGCCTATTTTAGAAATTTGGCACTTAGAACGCCTAATTTCAGATGATGCTCCATGGCTAATAGTGGGTGTTGAAGATTTAATTGATACGCAATAAGCGTTAACGTTTAAAACACCGCGCTTTTTAGCGCGGTGTTTTTTTATTTAAAAAACAATTGATTTACCGCGCCCTGATGCTTCAGAAGCAGCATCTAATTTACCCTCTTTATTAATAATAACGTGTAAGTCACCAAAGTGTCTCTCGTCTATGGTGTAACCCATTTTTGTAAGCTCTGCTTTTACGCTATCGGTTAAACCTTTATGGGATCTAATTATATTTTTAGGCCATAGTTGGTGATGAAAACGAGGACTATTTACAACCTGCTCTGCACTCATATCAAACTCTATCGCATTTAAGATAGATTCGTACACAGAGCTAATAATGGTTGTGCCACCAGGCGAACCTGTCACCATTTTAACGGTGTTGTCTTTAAGTAGTATTGTAGGCGTCATAGAACTCAACATACGCTTGTGTGGCTGTATTTCATTAGCTTTACCGCCTATTGCACCAAACACATTCATAACGCCTGGTTTGGCGCTAAAGTCGTCCATTTCATCATTTAAAATAAACCCTGCACCTTCAACAACTACACCGCTACCAAACCCTAAGTTTATTGTGGTGGTATTTGCGACAGCGTTACCCATTTTATCAACGATTGAAAAGTGCGTAGTTTGCTCACTTTCTTTAAGGCCCGGTTTAATATTTTCGGTAGTCGAGATAGCGGTTAACGAAATGCCATTACTGCGCTCTTTGAGGTAGTTAATATTAGTTAACGCGTTTACTGGTACATCAAAAAAATCAGGATCGCCTAAATACTCTGCTCTATCTGCAAATACACGTTTACCTATTTCAGAAAGTAAGTGCACATACTGAGTCGAGTTATGCGCTAAGCCTGCATTTGGTTTTTGTAACTCATACATTTTGAGCCACTGTAAAATAGCAATACCACCTGAACTCGGCGGTGGCGAAGTAAGTACTTCATAACCATTCCAACTTGCTTTAATGGGTGTACGTGATTTAGCGGTATAATTTTTTAAATCATCTTGATTAATAATACCACCATGCAGGTGCATAAATTTAGCAATAATATTTGCAGTCTCGCCTTTATAAAATCCATCTTGGCCGTTATCACGAATACGCTTTAGCGTTGCCGCTAGCTCGGGTTGCTTAAAGACTTTATTGGCTTTTACATCAGCAAAATATTTTTCGAAGTTTACATTTATTTTTTGCTCTTTTAGATGGGCTATATAATGGCTAACACCTTTTGCTAACTTAGGCGGAACTACAAACCCTTGCTCAGCCAACGTTACAGCAGGCTGTACTAGTGTTTCCCACTTTAAAGTGCCATGCTTTTGATGTGCAAGCCACATACCCGCTACACTGCCAGGTACACCGCTTGCGTGAATGCCGTATATTGATTTGTTTGCAATAACATTACCTTGCTCATCTAAATACATATCACGATGAGCCGCTGTTGGCGCTGTTTCGCGATAATCTATAAAATCGCCTTTGCCATCTTTTTGAATAAGCATAAATCCCCCGCCGCCAATATTTCCGGCTTCAGGAAGCGTCACTGCAAGTACAAATTGTGCCGTAATAGCTGCATCAACAGCATTACCGCCTTGCTCTAATATACTTTTAGCAGCATCGGCACTGAACGAGTCTGGCATTGCGACCGCGCTTTGCGCTAAAGGCTGCGCCAAAACACTAAAAGTAGTGAACTGTAAAACCAGTACACTTTTGACGATTAATTTACGTGGTGAAAAAAACAATCCCATACAACATCCTTAATTTATTATTTTTGTTGCCCATATTAATGCACGTCACTTAAGGACAGGTCAATCTTTATGCTGTTGATATTTAATCATCTTCAAACGTTTTTTGAATAAAGTACCGCGGGTAAGTCGCCTTGCTCATCTGTATGTATATAATTTTTTATAAATTGCAGGCCTAACTTTTTCATTATTGTTATAGAGGCCGTATTATCTTTTAGTGCAGTTGCGCTTATCGCCTTAACGTCATCTTGCTTAATGAGTTCATCACATAATGCTATAGCCGCCTCGGTTGCATAACCATGCCCCCAACTCGCTTGTTTAAAGCGCCAACCTATTTCAATATCGCTGTAATTTGGTGCATCACTAAAGAAATTCATAGGTCTTATTAATACCCAGCCAATAAATGTATTGGTTTGCTTTAGAGTGATACTCCACAGCCCCCAGCCTTTTAGCTCATTTCGATATGCGAGCATACGAGGCACTCCCTCATTTTTTATTTGTTCTAAAGAGGTAGGTACACCTCGCGTTAAATACTGCATTACGGCGGGGTCTTGGTCGAGTTCAAATAATTGAGGCCAATCGTGCTCATTCATTAATTTAAATTTAATCGTTTTGTTACGGGGGCGTTCATTTTCATTGTTGTATAGTCTGCCTCGAATTAATTATCAGTCTGTAAAGGAGATAGCACATGAATAAATTAGCAGGTTTAGCTTTATTAGGCACTTTAATTACATTAACTGGTTGTGAAGATGCCAACGAAGTAAAAGAAGATGCAAAAGATAAAAGCGCACAAATGCAAGAAAAGCTTGGTGATGCATGGAACGACGTTAAAGAGACAACTAACGATCTTAAAAATGATGAGTCTTTAAACGAGCTATTAGAGCAAAGTAAAACAATGGGCTTAGACATGTACGACGACGGCAAAGAGATTGCGGTTGATGCATGGATTAAAAGCAAAGAAGCTGCTGGCGAGTTAACTGAAAAAACTAAGCAGAAAGCGCAAGAAATTGCTGACGAAATTGAGCAAGCGCGTAAAGAACATAACGAAGGTTAATTTAACTTTCGATAATAAAAAAGGAAAGCCTCGGCTTTCCTTTTTTGTTTTAAGCAGTTTAGCCCTGACATGTGTTTACATATTTAGGGCTTATAAGCTCAAATTAACCTTTGTACTTACTCATAACTAAAGTCGCGTTTGTGCCACCAAAGCCAAAGCTATTAGACATTACAGTATTTAACTCAACATCACGACGTTCAGTAATAATATCTAAACCTGCCGCTTGCTCATCTAGCTCATCAATATTAATTGAAGGCGCTACAAAGCTGTGCTCTAGCATTAATAATGAAAAGATAGCTTCGTGAACACCTGCAGCACCGAGAGCATGACCCGTCATTGCTTTAGTTGCGCTGATCATTGGTGACTTACCACCAAACACTTCTTGAATCGCACCAAGCTCTTTAACGTCGCCTACAGGTGTAGATGTACCATGCGTGTTTAGGTAATCAATGCTGTCTACATCTTGCATAGCTTGGCGCATACAACGTGCTGCACCTTCGCCAGATGGAGCAACCATGTCGTAGCCATCTGATGTTGCACCGTAGCCAACAATTTCAGCGTAAATGTGCGCGCCACGTGCAAGTGCATGTTCAAGTTCTTCAACTACAACAATACCGCCGCCGCCAGAGATAACAAAACCATCGCGGTTTGCATCGTATGTACGAGACGCTTTTTCTGGTGTTTCGTTGTACTTAGTAGAAAGTGCGCCCATAGCGTCAAATTCCATTGCCAATGTCCAGTGTAGTTCTTCACCGCCACCAGCAAAAACAACATCTTGCTTACCTAATTGAATTTGTTCTACTGCATTACCAATACAATGCGCAGATGTTGCACATGCAGAGCTAATCGAGTAGTTAACACCTTTAATTTTAAAGGGTGTTGCTAAACAAGCAGATGTAGTGCTCGCCATAGTACGTGGAACCATATAAGGCCCTACGCGTTTTACGCCTTTTTCACGTAAAATATCAGCTGCTTCTACTTGCCACTTAGACGAACCACCGCCAGAGCCAACAATAATACCCGTGCGCTCATTTGATACTTGGTCGTCAGTCAAACCTGAGTCTTCAATTGCTTGAGTCATAGAAATATAAGAGTAAGCAGCAGCATCACCCATAAAGCGCATTGCTTTACGGTCAACATGTGCTTTAACGTCAATATCAATTTTACCCGATACGTTACTACGTAACTTATAATCGGCAAATTCTTGGTTAAAAGCGATACCGCTTTTGCCCGTTTTTAACGATTCTAATACTTCTTCTTTGTTGTTACCGATACTTGATACAACACCGATACCTGTAATTACAGCTCTTCTCATGGGTAATTCCCTTAGCTTAATACTTAATTGCATTCTATTTTACGCGAATTTAATCACCTAAGTGGTCAGCTTTCTAGCGTACACTTGTACTCTGAACTGCTAGCATATAAATAACGCCAGACTATTTCAAAGAAAACCCGTAAAATAATTAAAAAATATATCCATAAATTTAAAAAATCATGATTAAAAACGCACATAGTCACTTTAATAATTTAGGTAAACCTTTGACTAATGACTCCGGTGATATTTATTTTTCTAATGTCGATGGCTTAGCTCAATCGCATTATGTGTTCTATGAGCAAAATAATATAGATGCACGATTACAAAATCATGACCAAGCACATTTTGTTATTGCCGAGACCGGCTTTGGCACAGGTTTAAACTTTTTAAATACATGGCAACGCTTTACTGACCACCTTAAGCGGATGCAAGTTCAAAATGAATGTGAAAAAAGTGTAAAACGCTTACACTTTATTTCGTTTGAAAAACACCCTTTAACCGTGAACGACTTAAAACAAGCATTAACCGCTTGGCCTACTTTAAGTCATTTAAGCGAGCAATTAGCAGCAAACTACCCTATTAACTTAGAGGGGTGCCACCGGCTCGAATTTAATAATGGCACTGTTGTTCTCGATTTATATTTTGGGGATGCTTTAGAATCCATACAGGCAATGAGCTACCCGCAAACAGGAATTGTTGATGCCTGGTATTTAAATGGGCTTGAGCCAAGTAAAAATCCTGATATGTGGCAGCAAAGTTTATTTAACTCCATGGCTGATATAACAAGAGCTAATGCAACCTTATCGACTTTTACTGCCGCTGACTTTGTTCAACGAGGATTAATAGAAGCTGGCTTTAGTGCTGAAAAAGCCAAAAATTTTAATCAAAAAGAAAATATGCTTATTGGCCAACTTAAACAGACTAATAACGCTCAATCAACCCCCGCTTATTTCAATCAAGATAGCAGCGCATTAAAAAACGTAGCTGTAATAGGTGGCGGTATTGCCAGTAGCTGTATTTTATATAGCTTGGCAAAACGTGGCATAACAAGCCAATTATTCTGCCAAGATGAAAAGCCCGCTATGGGTGCATCGCATAATGTGCAAGGCGCTATTTACCCTCACCTACAAGCTAAAAACTCGCCGCACAGCGAATTGTTTGCACATAGTTTTTTATACGCCAAACGCCTATATAACAATTTACTTAGCAGCGGTTTTAATTTTGATTACGATTGGTGCGGCGTATTACAACACGCAGTAAAAAAACCTCTCGCTGATAAGCACGAAAACTTAGCACAAAAGCAACTGTGGCCAACCCAGCTAATGCGTAACGTAACCGCAGAGCAAGGCGATGAAATAGCCGGCGTAACGACAGGTTATTCAGGCGTGTTTTTTGAACAAGGCGGCTGGGTTAACCCGCCACAATTAGTAAACGCTATGCTAAGCGCTGCAAATAGCATAAGCCCATTTAAAAGCCTATTTAACTGCAATATAAAGCAGCTTAAAAAAACTGATAGCGGTTGGTTTTTATTAACGAATAATGAGCTGTTAGGCCCTTTTAGCGATGTAATTATTTGTGCAGGCGAGCACAGCGATGCATTTGAGCAAACAAAAGCGCTGCCAATAGTAGGCGTTCGCGGTCAGGTTTCACATATTGAGGCAAGTGAGCAATCACGCAAACTTAAAACAGTGCTATGCCATAAAGGGTATTTTACACCGGCTTATTTAGATCATCACTGTATGGGTGCCACATTTGAAAAAAACACTAAAAGCCGCCAGGTTACAGCGCTCGACAACCAATTAAACCAAGAGCAACTACTTAGCTTTTATCAGCAAAGTGAATTTGCCTCCACTCTTGGCAATATAACCTCGGCAAAAGCGGCTGTTCGCTGCACATTTATAGATCACCTACCAATGGCAGGGCAATGGTGCGAGCAAAGTGATTACACTATGGCTTTTGCTAATCTACGTTTAGGTAAACGCTATCGGTACGAGCAACTTAATAAACCACAACAAGGCCTGCATATCTTTACCGGTTTTGGTGCTCGCGCGTTGTGTAGCGCACCGCTAAGTGCAGACCACCTCGTAAGTTGTTTAAATAACGAACCCCGCCCATTAAGCGAACGTGTAAGCCAAGCGATTCATCCTGCACGATTTATAGTGCGAGACTTAATTCGTAATAAAATTTAAATGACATTGGTGCTTATTCAGGTAAAATAAGTACCAATAAAAGGAATTTATTACTCAAAGGACTCTAATGAAAACTTTAGCATGTTTAATCATATTGCTATGCACTCTATCGTTTAACGTACTCAGCCAAAACGTCACTGAAATCCCACTTCCTGAAGAGTTTGTTACAACGATGGACGTAGCAAGCGAATACCCAATGGTACGTACTGGTTATTTAACCGATTCAATTTCTGATATCACTCGCTTTTATCAGCAAAAATTAGGTGAACCTTTAAAAAGAAATGGCAATAGTACATATCGCACTTTGTTTTATAATTACCAAGAACGTAAAGTCCGTATTAGTCTATACCGCCGTAGTTATGTGACCGAAGTGAGTATAATGGTTGAATAAAAAGGTTTAAAAAAATACACCAAAAGCAGCTGATTTTAATACTCAGTTAAGCATCGCACTTTAATTAAAGTATTTTTTGAAATTAGCTCATTTAAACTCTTTTTTACCCTTTAAAAATAATCCCCTACCCCAAGGTCTGTTTGTAAGCACATTACTTTTACTATTTATTGGAAGGAGTTAATTATGAGTAAGACCCTAATTATTGGCGCAAGCGGACAAATAGGTAAAATGACAACTGAGCTACTTTTAGAAAATGAGCAAAATGTTGTGGCATTAGTGCGCGACAAAAATAAGTTAAGCGATTTAAACAGCTCTTTTTTAACTATTGTTGAGCAAGATCTTGAAGGCGATTTTGGCGATGCAATGAAAGGCTGTGACCAAGTAATTTTTGCTGCTGGTTCTGGTGGAAGTACAGGCGATGATAAAACTGTACTCATTGATTTATGGGCTGCAACAAAAGCAGCTACATTTGCAAAAGAGCACGGCGTTAATCACTTTATTATGGTCAGTTCAATTGGTGCAGACGATCCAGATTCGATTCAAGGTGATTTAAAACCTTACTTAGTAGCAAAACACATGGCCGACGAGCACTTAATAAATAGTGGCTTAAATTACACTATTGTTCGCCCAGGTACATTGACTGACGAAAGCGCATCAATGCAAGTAACAACGCAGCGACCAAGTGACCGCTCAAAAGCTAAAATTAGCCGCGAAAACGTAGCCAATGCTTTATTACATATTGCGACTAACTCATTTATTAGCAATCGAATTTTTGAGTTATTTGATGGCGACAAGCCAATTAAAGCCGCTGTTAAATAAGCTTTAATACCAATTTAATTAAACATATGAACAATTATTACAAAGAATATGTAATTCATCGATAAGGCAAAAAATTACAGTATAGTCGCTCTATATCAGTAACTTTTTGGCGCAATGAATTATTTAATCCGCTTAAATAATTTATGTTTAATAAAATTAAATTTACTCCACTAAGCAAATTAGTGGAGTAATATTTTTATACCTTGCCAACCAAGTTGTAGCGTTAATAACGTTAAAACTATCCTAAAAATATGCTTAAATTTATCCCCAGACATCCTTTTAAGTAATTTAATTCCGAACCAAGTTCCTACTGCGCCACTTATTACCATGGCAATTACAAGCGGTATCCATTGCCAAAAACTAAAGCCAACAGCGCCATAAATTATCGCTTTTAATAAATGCTGCACACTCATAATGCTCGAAAACGTTGCCGTAAATTTTAACTTTTCATAGTTATTTATATATAAACAGCTACCAACTAATGGGCCACTTGCCCCCACAAACATAGAAATAAAAGTAGTAATGCAACCCGCGACCATACGCCACACCTTAGAGGTTAATTTTATAGGTGGCGTTTTACCCCACAGTAAATAAATAACAAAAATAGCGACCACGAACTTCATTGCATCAAGCGATATATCATTAATTACAAAACTAGATAACCCCGCCCCTACTAAGCCGCCTAACGCAAAATATACAAACATGCTTTTATCAATATGCTTAAAGCTGAGTAAAAACCTATTTGCATTAGAGCCAAGCTGTACTAAACCATGCACAGGCACAACAACTGCCATTGGCATAAACGACGCCATAACAACAAGCAGCATTAATCCGCCACCAGCACCAAATGCAGCAGATATAAAAGAAGTAAAGCCAGCGGTGATCATTAACAATAAAAACAAAAATAAAGACATGCTGTCAGGAAATAAAAAATCCATAAAACTCCACTGCCTATTTAAGTACTTTCAAGTCGCAGTATTTAATAGTAAAAAAGGTACTAAACACATTTATAGCAACTTTATCAGCCTCTATCTCGTGCTATGTACTATGTTGCGTTGTTTTTGCACTTTGTTTGCACATTTAACAAATATTATACATTCAACTTCATTACCGGATATTTTTGATGAGAAGAATTAACACACCAATTTTGACACCGCTTGCAGTGTGTATACTTGCACTGGGTTTAGCTGCCTGTAACGGTAGCGATGCTGAAAGTACCGTCGTAACTGAAACAACCACCGATGAGGGAACTACAACAGATACTTCAACCGATTTTGTTGTAGAAGTCGACCCTTTTAACTTTGAAAGCGATGCGCTCATTTCATCAATTACCACTCAAACATGTACGCTAAGTAATGGCGATGAAGCCTCATGCTACAAAATTGATATTGCCGGTGCGCCTTCAAATTACGAGATTGGTGTATTTTGCCCTCAAAATATCACCTCAACAGCTGACGAAGCCGGTATTTGGTTTGACGGCACCGGTGAGGTTTACGATATAACCGGAGACTTTATTTTAAATCTACCTACATTATATAACGATAGTCATTGGCAGCTATACGACGAAGGTACAGGCCTTGTAAATGTAACCGACACACAAGAATCGTGTGATGGCGCTGCACGTCCAAACGTAGAAGAACAATACCAAAACCACTGCGTAGAATGCTCTATTGATTATGTTGATGGCGGTATATCAGAATCATTTTTAATTCCAATAACGCCTGTTGCAACCACTCAAAATAGCAGTATTGGTAACGCCAATGTAGGTGTTGCTCTCAATGGTGTTGTACTTGCTGCACCCGCGCCTGTTGAGGCTATTTTAGGCGCATACACTATTGCAGCCTTTGATGATTGCGCTGGCCATATTAACTTAGTAGCAGGTTATCACTACCACGGTGAAGCAGGTTGTAGCCAAACACAAATTCAATCAGACGGTCATGCCGCCATGATGGGTTATGCACTCGATGGATTTGGTATATTTGGCATGCTTAACGAAGATGGATTAGAACCCACTGATTTAGACGAATGTAGAGGCCACACCGACGATACACGCGGATACCACTACCATGCAGCCGATGTATCTGAAAACATGTTTATTGGTTGTTTTAAAGGTGCTACCGCAAGATAACTCGCATTCTGGCCAAACAATTAACTGAGATACTAATGAAAATATTTAACGTGATAAAAGCACTAACCACTGGCTTTTTAATTGCTGCCTCATGCTCAGCGCTAAGTCATGCAGGCCACGGCTCAAATGCGCCTTGGGAAGCATGTGAAGCAAAAGCCATTAATGAAGATTGCAGCTACACAAGCCATGATAGAAAAGCGACAGGCACATGCCAAGCAATGAACAAAGTACTTATGTGCGTTCGAAATAAACCACTTGAAACATTAATAGACAAAGCAACCCAACCAGCAAGTGATCAAAAGCAATCTGTAAAATCACTCGCTAAACGATAAAGTAACAGCTACACGCCAAAGCCTTAACGCTGTTTGTTAAGGCTTTTTTAATCGCAAATCATTAGAAAGCATACCCTTTATCTGTTAAGTTAGCTTTGTGTATCAAATAATAAAAATAAAATTCCAAAAATGGAATTACACAAGCAAGGTACTAACGTGAGCGCTACATTTAAAATTGTTTTTAATGGTCAGTTATATCAAAATACTGACCTTACCTCTGCCCAAGAACAACTCAGCCAACTTCTTAATATTCCTCATAATATTGTTGTTCAGTTATTTGATGGAAAAGCTTACGCTTTAAAAAAAGACTTATCGAGTATTGATGCTGTTAAAACAGAATCCTCACTTAAAAAGCTAGGTTTGATTACTAAAGTAGAACCTCAACTCATTACTGTAATCTCTCAATCTCAAAATAATCAAATAGCACTCACTGAGCACAGTAAAAATACAGATAAACACATTAGTGAAAGTACTAACGACAAAAGTATCTCAATACAAAATGAACGCCTAGATACAGACGAAGCCCCAAATACAGCTGCAGCTATTAAGCAAAGTTATAATAAATATAAACTACTGCGTAACACTTTAAAAAGCGCATTGTACTTTTGCTATTGCGCACTTTGTATTATTACCTTAGTAGGCGTAGTGATCAGTGTTAATGCACTTAAAAACAACTTTGGCACTCTAAATAACACAACTACAAATAACACAACTACAAACAACTTAAGTTACCAAAACTATAAACAATATTTGATTGATCAAAATAGCCTAAATCAACCAACACAAAAAGTAACAAACGAGCGAACAGCTAACCCTACACAGCAAAAAAGTAATGAATACTTTAGTCGCTTTTCATCGCTAATAAATAGCTACGCGCAAAGTACAGGACAAGCTGATATAAAAACGATGGGGGGTGACAAATTACAACAGCACCTACAAGAAATAGACGACCTAGGCCCTAAAAATGAATTTTGGCAGCAACTGATACAACTTTCAAAAAGCTTAGATAACGATAAGCACGCAATAGGGATGCTAAACAATACTGATCCCGCCAAAGTACAATGGATAAACGCGGTAGATTGGATCAGCCAAAGCTATATTAGGCAACATCAAAACTCGCAAACTACAAACAACTCTCCTGTCACCACCGATGAGCCAAGTAACCCCATACTTAACCTAACGTTGTTAATAAGTATGCTGTCGTTATTTAGCCTGTTTGTGATTGCAATAAAAATGAAGCTACGCGCTATAAGACATTCTTAAACTTTATTTTATAAATTCCATAAAAAAACCCGCAAATTTGGATTAACAAATTTGCGGGTTTCTTATGGTTTTCGAATAACGAGTTCAAAAACCTTTATTGGTGGGCTGGGGTCATCTGAATTGAGAACGTAAGACTATGTTTATATTTAATTAATTAAAGTTATAATGCCATAGGTGTTACTTAATGTGTTACATAAAGATTTTGCTACTATATAAATGTACTTCCACAAAATCATTTATTCTAATCTTAGTTTAACTCAGTTTTAAAATTCAAAACCTTGTTTGAAGTGGACTCCATAGTACATTGAGCATGGTAACTTTTATTATTCACCTTATAGGATATAGCTCCAAAAGTAGGTGTCAGTCGAACAACCTCATACTCGTCTAGCTTAATGCTGTGGTGCTTCTCAATATGTTTGACGCAAAACAACTTTGTTCCATTAGATTTAAAGTTTGCCTGAAGCTTGTCATTGGACTCACTCACTCTTTGCTGTTCGACTAACGAATCTAAATATATTTCTTCTGCTGTTCGCTCATCAGTGGCGTTAATATAATATTTATTTAAGAGTAATAAGCAGACACCAGCCGCTATCATTGTAAGAAATGTCCCTATGTATTTCATAGCTTCCCTATATTTATTCTATCGTGTGTAAGTATAAGCCCAAAAAATGATTAATGAGGGCTTAAATTGAAAGTAATTTGCTTATTTGTATCTCGGCCAGTATCCAATACCTTTTTTCAAGCTCCTGTAACACAGCCTTATCATATTCAAATTTTACCCAATGTTTATTTTTTGGTTTTGGGAAATATTGAGCCGATTCGGTTAGATTGTTAACATTAACTAAATTCCCCCAAATAGAGCTTCTAAGCTTCCTAATCCGTCTGGCTAGCCTATCTTGCTTTCTTTCACTTTGGCTAGCGTAGTTCAAATTTAAACAATTTCGACACGCAAAGCCATTTTTAAAAATGTATAGATGTTGTTTTTTGTTTTGGCAGAATGGGCAGGTTATGTAAAGTTTAGTGCTTACGCTCTTACTACAGGTCAATAAAGCTATTTCAAGATTATCATTTTCTCTTTCAAATGTGGCATATCTAATACCTTCGATATACTGCTTTAATTCAAAATGTTTAAAGCTTGTAGTAATGCCTTCGCCATCAAGTTGATATGTGCCTAGATCAGGGTTAATAAATTTTTAAAAGCTTTTGCGGGTAATTTATAAAGCTCACTGGTATACCTTAAATGCCTTAAATGCCTTAAATGAAAACCTTTAGCCATAATAATCTCAATAGTTACGCTTTGTTTAATTATACTTCGTTTTTTATTGTACGAAAAACAGGTGAAAAAATTTAATTATCGTAAAGTAGCTTGTCACTTATTGTCTTTTACAGAGTACTATGAATTTTATTCGTTTTTGATCTTTATTCGACTAGTGCCATAATCTTTAGTCTGCGGTGGGCGGCAACCTTTCCCCCTTGCTTTAGCTAAGTATAAAATACGCCACACAGCTTGTTGAATAGAGTTATCGCACTCACGCTTTAAATTATAATAACAACACTTAGGGGTGTGTTCAGAGCCTTGTAAATTGGTTTCCCATACGTCTTTCACTTTAATAAATATATCGTGAGGATATGGCGTAATTTGTGGCCATCTAACATGAGCGCATAATGATAATGTTGCTGTGTTGCGGTTTCCATTTCACGACACCAAATAAAGCCAATACGTTTAAGGTCATATTTGCGTTTTAACCATTTGAACAAAATACGATTAAATTTGCTCACAATCTCATTTTTATCGGTGTATTTATATAATCGGAGATCAAAACGAATTAAATGTACTTTGCTATGGTGGCTTAGCATAGCGTTTACTTGTTCAATCATTTGTTCTCCCATGAGTGAATGGGGTCAAATCTGGACTTCACACATCAAGGTCATCAACACCTGCTTATAGCACCAAACAGACGATCAAGTTATTTTATATCTTACAAAGATAGCTAATTTTAAGCTGTCATTTAAACCATATTGAAACGCCTGAGCTATATAGTAAAACATTAACTCAAATCTCATCCATAAAAAAACCCGCAAATTTGGATTAACAAATTTGCGGGTTTCTTATGGTTTTCGAATAACGATTTCAAAAACCTTTATTGGTGGAGCTGGGGGGATTTGAACCCCCGTCCGAAAAGCCTCGACCGTCGGTACTACATGTTTAGTATTGTCATTTAATTAACCTTTAAGTCCCGGACAAACACGGTAAATAAAGGCGAGGCCGCTTAGTTTTAGCGCTTCAACCCCGGCCAGGGTTTCCGTCGCGATCAGGTGTTAGGGTGACACTCCAAAATCCAGTCCACAAGAATACATGGAAGGAGCGCTAGCCAGCCTAAGCTGCTAGAGAGTAGTTATCGTCGTTTGCGATTACTTTAGGTTGCGGCTGTTTAACGAGGCAAACCGCACCTCGACATGCACCTTGGGCTTCTTGAATTCCGTCGAATCCTAATCAGCCCCTGAATTAGTAACTCAATTCAGAGCGTACAAACAGTATAACTGAGTAAAGTACTGATACTCAAGGCCTAGTAACGCTTTATTTTAATTGTATGTGCCAATCGCGTGTTAAGTAACCAAAATTTAGTTTATGCAAGCCTATATAAACATTTACTTAACAATGTGTTTAACCTGTGTTCAAATGAGGAGTTAAGGTTTTTGCTATTTCTAAACCTTTAGTTGTAAAAAATAAAAATAATAACAGGCATAGAGTAGGGAATTAATAAATGTCGGTTTTTTCATTTGATAAAAGTACAGGGTTTGTCTCTTTAGAAAGTCACCCTATTGATAGTGGTTTTCCTGTTACAAGTACTCAGTTAACGCAAATGCTAGAGCAATCTGAGTTTAGTGAGTACGAAGTTGTAATTGCCAATATTGGAAAGCTTTTTGCGCCAACTAAAAATTATCAGGAAGTATCGCTTGTAGTTGCTAAAGCTGTAGATGCGTCGCTTGTCATTAATATTGATGAAAAAAATATGGTCGCAGAAGCAACATTAACTACCGCTAAAGGTGGCGCACTTTTGTCTATGGAAGGCGCGCAAAAAGCACTTGCTGATGCAGGTGTTAAAAAAGGAATAAGTCCTCGTGCGCTTGATACCTTTTTAGGCCAGCAGTTTGAGCAACCAGCAGGAAGCTCTTACAGTGCCATAATTGCACATGGGCGCAATCCAAAAGAAGGCAGCGATGCTAAATTTGTGCGTTTATGCTCAACAGCTCAAGACCGAGTACTCAGCCCACAAGCTAAAGAAGGCGGTAAGGTTGATATGAAAAACCTTGGCGCTATTATCACCGTAAAACCTGGCACTCCCTTAATGCAGCGTATTGCAGCGACCCCTGGAGAAGAAGGCTATACGGTATTTGGCGATTCAATTAGTGCAAAACCAGGTAAAGATCACCAACTCCAGCCTTTCGAAGGTACAAAAGTAGATCCTAATAATCCTAATATGCTTATTGCCGACTGCAAAGGTGTGCCCGTTGCCCTACCCCGTGGTATGCGTGTAGATGACGTTTTATGCTTTGATAACGTAGATGTAAGTACAGGCCATGTTGATTTTGATGGTAGCGTAATTATTACTGGCGATATTAAAGACGGCATGCGTGTAAAAGCCAATGGTGATATTACGGTACTTGGTTTTGTAGAATCAGGAACTGTTGAAAGTAAAAGTGCGGTAACCATTATGCTTGGCGCAATTGGCCGAAAACGTGAAGGCGAGGAAGCATTTACGTGCTGTATAACCGCTCAGCGAACTATTTCGATTGGTTATGCCCAGTACTGCAACATTAAATCCGAACAAGATTTATTTATTGAACGCCAAACTCTGCATTGTGATTTGAGTGCTAGGCGATTAATACGTGTAGGCAAAGCAAATGACCCGCGAGGTAAAATTATTGGCGGTAATATTTTAGATGCTATGCGCATTGAAACAGGTGAACTAGGCGCGCCAGCCGGTACTAAAACGCGCGTATTTTTAGCACAGCTCTGGTTTGAGCTTCGCCAAAAGCAAACACAAATAACCGATTTTGAAAAAGTACTTGCAACCAAAGTAGCGGCTTTACAACAAGCTCGTGAAAAAGCGAGTAAAATTGCGGGGGCAGCTCAGCGCCAGCAATTCATGAATAAGATAACTGAAAATGAACAACATATAAAAATACGCTCTGCCCATATTAATCGTCAAAAACTACTTATTAAGCAAAAAATAACGCAATTACTTGCCAGTAGCCGTTTAAAAGTAAACGAATTAATGCACCCTGGTGTGGAGCTTAAAATAGCGAAAGATTCTAAACAATTTTCGCGTATTTACCCGCCCCACCTAGTTAAGCTAACTGAGGGTAAAATTACTCAGACGTTTTAGCGTCTTCGTCATTTTTTGTTTCAGTTTCAGTTTCAGTTTCAGCGTCGCAATCATCTAGCGGCGCTAATGGCCAACCACCTAATTGCTGCCAGCGGTTTACTATTAAACAATAAAGCTCAGCTGTACGTTCTGTGTCGTAAAGCGCTGAATGCGCTTGGCTGTTATCAAACTCGATACCAGCCGCTCTACATGCTTTTGCTAATACAGTTTGCCCTAACGCTAAACCTGCTAAAGACGTTGTATCGAAGCTTACAAACGGGTGAAATGGCGTACGCTTAATGTTATTACGCTCTATTGCTGCATTTAAAAAGCCATGATCGAATGCGGCATTATGCGCCACAATAACTGAGCGTTGGCACCCAGCAGCCTTTTGCGCTTTGCGTACTACTTTACATATTTCTTTAATTACTTCATCTTCAGGTACTGCGCCACGTAATGGTGAAAACGGGTCTATACCATTAAAGTCGATGGCGGCTTGTTCTATATTAGCGCCTTCGAATGGCTGAACATGAAAATGAACAGTATGATCTATGCTGAGCAATCCTTCGTCATCCATTTTTAAAACAGAGGCTGCTATTTCTAGTAAGGCGTCTGTTTCTTTGTTAAAACCTGCAGTTTCAACATCAATAACAACAGGAAAAAATCCACGAAAGCGTTTTGCGAAAGGTGTTTGCTCAGTATTTGCCATAGTCTTCTTTGTTTATACGTGTAAGCTGACTATTATGTCAAAATTGATGCCCCCTAGGCTAGGGGATTTAAGTATTTATTGCTTTAAAATTGTAGGCACATAACTTGCTTTAACTTATGAGTTAGTTATATAGAGAACAAACTAATCATTGCAGTCGTTAATTTGCCAAATTATTGGCATTCCCGGATAGCTGGAGAGCACCATGAAGTATAAGTTGTTATTTATTAGCCTTAGTATAAGTGCAGTGCTTTGCAGTACTCACTCGCAAGCTGCTATGCGCCAATATACAGCAACCCAAGACAACTCCAACTGGGAAGTCGTTAAAACAACGCGCTTACAATGCCAATTAAATCATGAGGTTCCTTATTACGGTGAAGCTATTTTTAAAGCTTCAGCAAGTAAAAATAAAAACTTAACGTTTAATTTAGATATGGTTGTACGCCCAGATAACTACGCAATTGCAGGTTTAAAAGCAGTGCCACCTACATGGCGTGCAGGATTGCCCGCTCGCGATATTGCAAACATGAAATTACTTAAAAAGTTTGATGGCGAGCTAGGCAATAAAACCGCATGGGAAATGCTTACCGAGCTTGAAAAAGGCTACTACCCTACTTTTTATTATCAAGACTGGCAAAACAGTGCCGATAAAATTGCCGTTGGTATATCGAGCGTAAACTTTAAACAAGCTTACTGGGCTTTTTTACAGTGCCGCGATGAACTACTCCCTTACAGCTTTGAAGATATTTCGTTTACTGTAATGAACTATCAATCTAACAGCAGTAAATTAACTAAATCGTCGCAACAACGTCTTGATAAAATTGCTGAGTATTTAAAAAATGATGCAAGCATAGAGTCCATTAGTATTGACTCATACACTGATAGCTATGGCGGACGCTGGAATAACTTAGATTTATCGCGCAAGCGCGCCAAAACTATAAAAGATTATATGGTGAGCTTGGGTGTTGATGAAGCCAAAGTACAAACAACCGGTTTGGGCGAAAAACGCTTTGTTGATAATAACGATAACATTTTAAGCCGAGACAAAAACCGTCGTTTAATTATTCAAATAGAAAAAATGTAGTAAAGCTAATTTGCGCTTACTTTACTGCGTTTTAAAAACTTATCACCAAATTGAAAAAAGCCCAGACTAATTAAAATAATAACCGCACCAATTATTAACTCTTGGCTTAATGACTCATTATTTAGCCAAGCTCCCAAGCCTAACGCAAAGCTAGGAGTTATAAGTGTAGTAAGTGATACCGTGCTTGCATTAAGGTTTTGCAGCACATGAAAATACGCCAAAGCCCCTACTAAAGATCCAAATATTCCTAGATAACCAATAGCCCACAATGATTTTGCACTCCAGTTTTGTATATGCAACTCACCATCTAATAACCACCAAGCAATAAAAAAGAGTGGGGTTACAAAAACTAAGGCACCAAATGTTGTTGCCATAGGATGAATCGCAATCTGCACACGCTTGATCATCACACCACTTAAACTAAAAAAGCAGACAGCCATAAACACATAAAGCAACCCAAGTCCTTGAGTTTGCGAGTTTTGTACTTGGTTATAACTAACAAAATATAAGCCAATTAAGGCGCACGCTAACGCAACTAATTTAATCGGGCTAAATTTAGGTTCATTTAATAACTGCTGAGCAAGTAACCCCGACAAAATAGGTGCAAGGCCAAACATAAGCGAAATAATACCCGAAGGGACTGTTTTAGCTGCCATATAGCTCAACAACATACCGCCAAAAATACCTATACTCGAATAAAAATAAAGTAAGCACGCATTTTTGCTCCAAGGTACTCTAATGTTTGTTATGGCAACAATTAAACCACCTAAAAACAACCCCACCAGCATACGCATTAATACAGCAAGCGTTGGCGATACTGTTTCACTACTCCACACTATACCCAGTGGTGTAGTAGACCATATAAGAACCATTAAAAAATACGATACTCTAACTGGCACGTGCCACCCTTACGCTTTATATGAATGAATAAAACAAAGAATAAATTATACGCTCACTACTGTGTTTTAGTACTTTTTAAACACTAAAGCCCTTAATAAATACAGTTGTAAATTGTAAGTTACATTTTAATAATGCTCTTTTATTACAAAACTATTTGAGATTTGAGTAACTAGTTATATGGTGCATCAATATTAATAATAATTAAGGTAATTAAGTGCTTAAAAATAAAACAACTGGAAGCATGTTAATTGTTGCAGGCACCACTATTGGTGCGGGTATGTTGGCATTGCCAATTGCATCTGCCGGGCTTGGGTTTAGTACTGCACTTGCATTAATAATTGCTAGCTGGTTACTAATGACCTACACCGCACTACTCATGTTAGAGCTACACCAATATGCACCACGCGATGCAACATTAAATACATTGGCTAAATTATGGCTTGGAAAGCGCGGACAATACATCGCGAATTTTTCGATGATTTTTTTATTTTATGCTTTATGCGCTGCTTATATTGCAGGTGGTGGTGCACAACTTCAAGCGCGTATAAATATAGGCTTTGATGTAGATATAGCCCCACAGTTTGGCTCTGTGATCCTCGCTGTTATTATTGCAAGTGTGGTAACACTAGGCACTAGCAAGGTAGATAAACTAAATAGAGTGTTATTTACAATAAAAATTATTGTATTAGCTAGTTTGTTTTACATGCTTACCCCTTATGTACAAGGTAAGCACTTATTAGAGATGCCCGTAGAGCAAGGATTAATCCTTTCGGCTATACCGGTTATATTTACTTCGTTTGGTTTTCATGGCTCTATCCCTTCTATTGTTAAATATGTTGGTGTAGAAATAAAAGTACTGCGCAAAGTAATGATTGCTGGAGCCGCCCTACCTTTAGTTATTTATATTTTTTGGCAACTACTTAGCCAAGGTATTATGAGTCAAACTGATTTACTCAACAGCGAAGGTCTTAATGGGTTTGTATCTAGCGTGGCTAGTATTGCGCATAACCCAAGTGTGGCAACGGCCGTTAAGTTATTTGCTGATTTAGCACTTGCGACATCATTTTTAGGGGTGAGCTTAGGGTTATTTGATTTTTTTGCTGATGCATTTAAAAAGGGTGACAATAAAACAGACCGAATTAAAACGGCTTTAATTACGTTTATTCCGCCACTTGGCTTTGCATTGTTTTATCCTCAGGGCTTTATTATGGCCTTAGGTTACGCAGCAATAGCACTTGTTGTACTGGCAATATTTTTGCCTGTAGCAATGGTTTATAAACAGCGTACAACATCAAATAAAACAGGTTACCAAGTTAAAAGTGGGAATGTTGGGCTTGGTATAGCAGCTATATGTGGCATCACTATTATTGCTGCGCAGTTTATGCAAATGGCGGGGCTTATTCCTGCTATCGGTTAAAGGTTGCTGCTGATTGTTTAAATTTAGATAATAAAAAACCGCACATCATTACTAATGATGTGCGGTTTTTTTATTAACTGCGTTTATTTACAAACGTCAGCTACAGCATTTGAAAAGTATTCAATATTTGAATGACTAACACCTGCAACATTTACGCGGCTAGAGCCAACAATGTAAATGCCGTACTCTTTTTGTAGGCGAGCAATTTGCTCTTTGTTAATACCTAAGAAAGAAAACATACCGTTTTGGCGCTCAATAAATGAGAAGTCTTGCGCAATATCTTTCGTTGCTAAGCTTTCTTTAATTAAGCTACGTAAGCCATTTATGCGGCTACGCATTTCATCAAGCTCAGAGTGCCACAATTGTGTAAGCTCAGTACTGCTTAAAATAGTATTAACAATATCGGCACCATGCGCTGGCGGCATTGAGTAAATACTACGCACAACGCTTAGCATTACAGAGTTTGAAATATCAGCTGCTGCGCTGTCTTTTGCAATTAGTGAACATGCACCAATACGCTCGCGGTATAAGCCAAAGTTTTTAGAACATGAAGAACAAATAATTAGCTCTTCTACTGCATCAGCTAAAATACGTAAGCCGCGTGCATCTTCTTCAAGTGAAGCACCAAAGCCTTGGTATGCAATATCAACAAGTGGTGTAAAGCCAACTTCTTTTGCAAGTTCAGCAACCGTGTTCCACTGTGTTTCGCTTAAATCCATACCGCTTGGGTTATGACAACATGCATGTAGTAAAACCACATCGCCTTTAGGCACTTGTTTAAGTGTGTTGATCATTTCATCAAACAGTAAATCTTTATTTTCGTAATCGTAATATGGGTATTCTTTTACTGTTAAGCCTGCAGCTTCAAACAAGCTAATGTGGTTAGCCCATGTTGGGTTAGTTACCCAAACAGTCGCGTCTGTATTACAACGCTTAATAAATTCAGCTGCAACACGAAGTGCACCCGTACCACCTGGCGCTTGCGCAGTACGTACGCGATTTGCTAGCAATGCTTGATGCTCGCCTAATAGTAACTGCTCCATTTTTTGGCAGTAATCTAAATTACCCGCTAAACCAATATAAGATTTGCTCATTTCGTTTTCAAGACGAAACGCTTCAGCTTTTTTAACCGCTTTAAGAACCGGTGTATTGCCTTGCTCATCTTTGTAGACACCTACACCTAAATCAATTTTATTAGGGTTTGTATCTTGTTTATAGGCCGCCATAAGGCCAAGAATAGGATCTGTTGGTAATGGTTTTAATACTGAGAACATTGGCTATCTCTTATCGTTATTTAGGGGTTAGCTGTTAAGCTAAGCTTAACATAAAAGCACATCATATTGACTAGCGTTATTTACGCTAGAAAGTGAGGAATTTTAATACAACATGCAATTAAAACGGCAAGCGTCTTTTCATCAAAAAAATCATTTTTAAAGGCTTCTGCATCTACAATACCAACACATTCATTTTTTGCGTTGAATAAAGGTAAACAAGTTTCTGACTTAACTTTAGGATCGCATGTGTAGTATTCACCGCCTTGTGATAAATACGCTTCAACGTTATTAATAATGCGACCTTGATGAGATAGCGCAACTTGTACGTTATTACTCCCTGCTGCAAATGCTTGCGTTAAAGGAAACAACGGGCGACTAGGCGCACCATGATAAGCTAATTTTAACAGTTGCTTACCTTCACTTGTATTAGTTGATTGATAAATACCATACCAATCAACGCCTGTTTGCTGTTCGATGTAGCTTACAATACTTTGTAAATTAGCTAACTTAAGTTGTGTTTGCTCATCACCTTTAAGATAGTCAGTTAATTTGAATGGCTCATCTTGTAAGTAACCAAATAAACTACACGCTCCGCCCTCGCCAAGCTCAGGTATTTGATACTCCCAACGCACATCAGGTAAAGTTGAGTTTGTAAGATGCAGATCAAGCTTTTCAAGCTCTGTTGCAATCAAAGTAGGATTAGCACTTAATTGTGCTTGTTTTAGGTAAGAAGAAATCATTTGGCCATCCATACATCTAAAGTTTCGAGAATAATAGCATGGATATTTTTACAGAGCTAGCTCAACTTGTAGCACATTTCAACTTGGTTACCACTGGCGTTATAAGTAACTTTTTCGGCTATTTCTTCTAATAAAGACACGCCTCTGCCAAATTCATTATTAACCTTTGACAACTCATCTTGCTTACTACTAAACCCTCGGCCTGAATCACAAATAATAAAATATAAACTGAGTGTGTCGGGGCAATAGCGCATATCAATAATAATCATGGCATCGGTAAGTTTAGCCAGAGCTGCTTCTCTTAATTCGTAATATCGAAAAAAACCATCTTCTTGTTTTTTAATTTCTGAGTTAAGTCCTAATACACCATGGTCAAGCGCATTGTTATAAGCCTCAGACAACAGTAAAAATATATTAGAACGATGAGTATTTAACCCCTCAACACTGCTCAAAATATTAACGACGTCGTAAACGGGGTCTGTTTTTTTTATTTGTTCTGAGTTTAAACTCAAAGATAAATTAAAAGCTAAAGTAGAAAATGCTTCTCGCTCTTGCTCCTCAGGAACTAAAGGCAGGCAGTTTAGTAAAACAATGCTTAAATCGTCTTGTTGTTTAGTACCATCTGCAAACTCAGTAACGTTAGCAACTATATCTTCACTACTAATCATCGACTTACTTTTTAAGGTTTGCAAAAAACGTTCTTCCCCAAAAAATATATCTTTTTTGTTTGCTGTTTCTATAATTCCGTCGGTCGCTAATACAAGGCGAGTATTACTATTTGTTTCAAAATGAATAACTTCATATTCAAATTCTTGTTCATCTAAAATCCCTAGCGCCATATGCTGTGATTCTAATGTTTGTTTTACATTACCGTCTTTATCTATTAGGTAGGCATCGGGTAAGCCGCCCATCCATGCAGAAACACTTTTACCTGATGCACTAAGCTCTATAATGGTTGCAGCACAAAACATATGCCCAGGTAGTAGGTTGTACAGTAGTGTATTTAGCTCACAGGCAATATCGTTAACCGCCATGCCTTTTTGTACCATAGTATAAAAAACACGAGAAGTTGGTAATGCACCAATAGCTGCTGCAAGGCCGTGACCCGTAAAATCTCCCAACATGCAATACAAATTACCGATTGGGCTTTGCGCTACTAAAAACATATCGCCGTTAAACATAGAGGCCGGTGATAAATTAAAATCTAAATACTCTTTAAACTTACCTTGGTTTTCTAATGAGTTATTAAAAATATGCTCAATTATTTCGTGTTCACGTTCAATTTGATTATGATGATATTCAAGCAATTTCTTTTGTTGGTTTGCTTTTTTACTCAGCTCTCTGGTGCGAATATGTGCTTTAATTTTTGCATGCAGAATAACTTTTTCAAATGGTTTATGAATAAAGTCATCGCCACCCACTTCGAGGCAGCGCTCAAAACTTGCTTGATCTTCTAAGGAGGTTATAAAAATAATCGGTAAGTAAACTTCACTATACTGCTGCTTTATTTTTTCAGCAGCTTCAAAACCATCCATTACAGGCATTAAAACATCAAGTAAAACAACGTCTATTTGCTCTCTTTTAAGTACATTAATTGCATCTAGCCCGTTATAAGCCACTGATATTTTATAACCCTCTTGCTCAAGCATTTTACTTAGTAAAATGCGATTGAGCGCCTGATCATCTACAATTAACACATGTATCATTAGCTAATATCAAACTTTTTATCAAAACGTGAAATTTGTAGAATTTTTCTAAGCTGTGGTTGGCAATTGCTTATTTCGATAGTTTTCACTTGGCTATCAATTGTTTTTTTCATGTTAAGTAACATGCCAAGTGCTGAGCTATCCATGTAGTCAGTCTCTCTTAAATCGATAATAACCTTTACTGTTTTTTCGCTCATTTGGGCATAAGCTTGGCGAAAAGATTGCACTAAATTAAAGTCAAATTTACCTTTGATTTGTATTGTTAATGTAGTGCCATCGACTGATTCATTCTTAGTTAAACTCATATTAAACTCCAATAATATTTCCTTTGAACTAAATATAACCTGTTAAAAGTATTTAGCAAAAAGAAAAACACACAACTTCAAATTTGCTATCATTTACGCCAATATTTAATTAATTTTTATCCATAAAGGTAAGGTATGAGTGATAGTCACTTAGTATATTCAACAAGTACGGGGCGCATTGACCAGCCAAAACCAGAAAAAGAGTTAGAAGCTAAGCTTTTTAAAGATGGTTTTATTCGCATTGAGCGTCAAACAAAAGGACGTAAAGGCAAAGGCGTAATGTTAGTTGTAGGCATTGATCCAAAAGATCATGATTTAAAAAAGTTAGCTAAAACTATAAAAAGCAAAATGGGCCAAGGCGGCGCAGTAAAAGAAGGCATTATTGAAGTGCAAGGTGATGACCGCGATAAACTAAAAGCCATTTTAGAAGCGTTAAAATTTAAAGTTAAAATTGCGGGTGGTTAACCCGCAATTTTATTAACTACTTACTTCGCTATTTGAGAGTTCATTTAACCTTTCATACAATTTTGGTAGTTCGTGCTCAGCAATTGGTTTACTAAAATAATAGCCTTGTACAATGAAACAATTATTATTTTGTAAAAACTGCATCTGCTCTATTGTCTCAACCCCTTCTGCGACCACGTCTAGCTTTAACTTTTGCGCCATGGCAATAATAGCGGCAGTAATTTCCATATCATTTGTATCCTCAGGGATATCTTTTACAAATGAACGGTCAATTTTCAATATATCAACCGGGAATCGTTTTAAGTAACTGAGTGACGAATAGCCAGTACCAAAATCATCAATAGAAATAGATATACCTAAGGCTTTAAGCTCGTGGAGTTGTGTAATTGCAGCTTCTACATTTCCCATTAGCATACTTTCAGTCAGCTCTAAGTGAAGGCGCTTAGCCGAAACACCCGTCCTAATTATCATTTTACTCAGTGTTGAGACTAAGCTTGAGTCTTTGAACTGGCGAGCCGATAAGTTTATCGATATATTATTTTCTAAGCCTTGCTTTGTTAATCTTACGGCAAAATCACAAGACTCTTGAAGCACCCATTCGCCTAATTCAACTATAAGGCCTGTCGCTTCTGCAATAGGAATAAATTTATCTGGAGGGATTGCGCCTTCAGTTGGGTGGAACCATCTTAATAACGCTTCATAGCCAATGACCTGATGAGTACGACTATCAACTTGAGGTTGGTAGTAAACTACAAACTGTTTTTCTTTTAGTCCTATACGTAGCTCATTTTCAATAAATAAACGCTCATTAGCAGCTGCGTTCAATTCTTGGCTATAAAAATGGAATGTATTACGCCCTTTTGCTTTTGCCTCATACATAGCTAAGTCAGCATGTTTTAATAACTGATCTTCTTCTAGGCTATCGTACGGAGCCATTGTAATACCAATACTCGCGCTCACAATAACTTCATTACTACCTAGTTTTATAGGCACATTCAGTGTTTTTTGAATTGTATTGGCAACATCAGTCGCGTGAGCTTGGCTTTCTATACCACTGAGTAATACTGCAAATTCATCACCACCTAAGCGCGCTATGGTGTCCTCGGCTCGTAAACGTTTTTTAAGTCTGTTTGCCACTTCAATTAATAATTGATCGCCGGCATCGTGACCTAATGTATCGTTAATACGTTTAAATTCGTCTAAATCAAAGTAAAACAATGCAAATGCATAGTGCCCACGTTCTGCTAATGCCATTGATTTACGCAATTGCATTCTAAAAAACGTTCTGTTGGCAAGGCCCGTAAGGGTGTCAAAGTAAGCAAGCTGCTCCATTTTACGCTGGCTTTCTTTTACAAACGAAATATCTTGTGCAGATGCTACATAGCTGGTTATTTCACCGCCCTCTTCACGAATTGGCGAAACACTTAAAGACACCCAAATTGGCTCTTTATTCAAGCCTTGAATTAATGTATCACCGCGCCAGTAATTACGGCTGCGTAAATCTATGTCTATATCTTCAACTAAAATAGACATTTCTGAGGCAATAATATTAAGTAATGGTGCTCTATTAAAATGACTTTCTGGGTAGCCTGTCATTTCGAGCATTTTTGGATTTACGTATTCAATTACAAAATTCTCATCGGTGATCACAACACCAGTGCCCGAGAATGCTACCGCTTTAGATAAACGGTTAGCTGCTTTTTCAGCAATTTCTTTTTCTGTAATTCTCTGGTTTAAGCCATCGATAAGTTTGCGAATTTCTACCGTCATGTCTCTAAATGAGCCATTAAGCGTGCCAATTTCATCTTTGTTTTCTGGTGGGAATTCTATAGTTAATTGACCTTTGCCAAAACTTGTAACTGCATAAACCAAAGTATGTAAACGGCGAAGGACTAGTTGATAAAGCGCTTGATGCAGCAATAAGGCAACTAATATTGCGTATAAAATAAAGAGACCAAAAAACTTCAGTTTTAAATCTTGTAATGCAGATAACGTCGATGAACGCTTTTTATATACCCCTATGTACCAATCTAAGTCATCAATCTTACGAATATTGATAATATGAGCTTCGTCATTTTTTTCAAACGAATTTGCGTATTCAGGTAACTTCACCGCAATTACATCGTCAATAATCGACTGCAGCGCTGGGTTTACAAATTCATTAGTAGCGAGTGCTTTATTATCACTACCATAGTCGGCTAGTAAGGTCGGATTTAGATCTGGGTGTGCTAACAATTGCCCTTTACTATCAAACACAAGTAGGTGTTTTTCTTTATCACCAACAGGTAAAAACGAAATAAGTTTGTTGAGGGAAATATCGCTCCCCGTTACACCTAAAAACTCATTATCGACATAAACTGGCACTAGTAAGCTAATAACCCATTTGCGCCATACTGTATCGTAATAGACTTTTGACCATGCAGGCTCTCTTACTGTTTCAAGCGTGCTTTTAATCGATTTATAAGTTGAGCCATTCGTTGCTCTAAAGTCGGCAGGTGCGTTTAATGCCCAATTTGGAGGAGAAACACGAATAAAATCATCATCTGTTATTAAATAAAAGTTAAAAAAGTCGTGTACCAGTGTAGGAGAAATTATACGCCACAGCATCTCAGAATCATTAAATAGGCGTTTATAAAAAGGAGAGTAATTTTGCTGTGGTAAAAATGCGGCAGATAATCCATCAGCCGAGGCACTGCGAATCGTACCGTCACTATTAAATTGTAACTGTGATTTATTGCTTAAATTAATTGGTGAATTGGGTTGAAAAAGTTGTTGTGTTACTACGTTATTAGCTTGTTGAGCAATATTTACTTTTGTTTTAATGCGCTCATTAAATTGCTTCACTAATAAGTCTGTCGAGCTTTTTAAAACTTCGTGTTCTTCAAAAACGAGTTGTTTCTCTTCAGATTTAAGCATTAAGGCAGCCGCACATACCCCAGCTATTAAGCAAATAGCGGATATGAGTAGCGATAGTTTTACACTTAAAGAATTCAATCCAAAACGCGATGGAGGGCGTCTGTAAACCACGGGTCAACCTTAATTATTAATAATTGTTATTATTTGAACCAGTTAACGAAATATACCAGATCCGCATTCATATTTATAAATTATTTGTAAACTTTCTATAAAAACTAATATAGGGAAATAAATAGTACTCTAAGCTTATTTAGATCTTTATTGACATTGGTAGCAACTCTCCATACATTAACTGCATGAACATATTTATCTCTCGCACTTTTTTTTCGTTTTTTAGCTTCTTTATATAGAAGAGGCTTCCCTGTTTGTGAGATAAAATCAATCGAATAGTAAAGCCTCCCAACCGGGAGGCTTTTTTGTTTTTGCTGTGTAATAACAGCCTACTTTTGGAATGAGGATACCAAAATGACAAATGATGTATTAAATGCACTAAGACACGATATAAATGAAATAGACTCCGATTTACTCGTGTTATTAGCTAAACGTCGTCGTATTAGCCACGGTGTGGTTGAGTATAAAATTGCTAACAACAAGCCAATTCGCGATGAAGCACGTGAACTCGCACTTTTAGAGAAACTGATTGGTTATGGTAAATCACTAGGTTTAGATGCTTACTACGTGAATAATGTTTTTCAAACTATTTTGGAAGACTCTGTTTTACACCAACAAGCAATGCTACAAAAAAACCTGAATCCAGATGCCCTTAGTGAAACACACCGTGTAACTTACTTAGGTGGTCAGGGTTCTTATAGCCAACTAGCATGCCATAAATACTTTAGCCGCCGCCCGGGTAAATTAGTTGAAATTGGCTGTACGTCGTTTGACGAAATAACAGGTAAAGTAGAGAACGGACAAGCTGATTTTGGTTTATTACCCATTGAAAACACAAGCTCTGGCAGTATTAACGAGGTGTTTGACTTATTACAGCACGCGCAAGTATCTATTGTTGGAGAAGTAACTCACAGTGTAGAGCATTGCTTACTCGCCAATCCTGATACTGAACTTAGCCAACTAACAAAAATATTTGCACACCCACAACCATTTGCGCAGTGCAGCCGTTTTTTACAGGGCTTAGGTGATTTACAACACGAAACATGTGACTCAACATCAAGCGCGCTACAATCAGCTCTGAACACACCATACAGTGCTGCAATTGGCTCTGCACAAGCGGGGAAAAACGTAGGGCTTGAGGTTATTAAATCAAACCTAGCTAATCAAAGCGAAAACCATAGCCGCTTTATTGTTGTTGCTCGTAAGCCTCTACAAGTGTCTAACCAAATTCCAACTAAAACAAGTTTGATCATGTCGACAAAACAACAAGCGGGCTCATTAGCCGATGCGTTAATGATTTTTAAGCAGCATAAGATTAATTTAGTAAAACTTGAATCTCGCCCAACTCCAGGCAATCCGTGGGAAGAAGTTTTTTATGTTGACCTAGAAGCAAACTTAGCTGAAAGCCAAGTAAAAGAAGCGCTAGAAGAACTTAAAGAGCACACCCAATATGTACGTATTTTAGGATGCTACCAAAGCGAGTCACTACAGGCAGTAAGCGTAAATACTTAATAAGCAATTTTACAAATCAAAAAGGGCCGATATCGGCTAATGCCAGTCAGTTAAGCTGACTGGCATTTTTCTTTTTATGGGGATACTTAGATGGTTTTGGCTTAACCCATCGGGGATATCTTCTATCCTCTCGTCTAGCTGGAAGCTTAAATAAGACCAGTGTATTGAGTAAGTGCTGCCAGTGTATTG
>NZ_JADYXO010000021.1:0-67221 GCF_015864295.1 Pseudoalteromonas sp. NZS127_1
CAATACACTGGCAGCACTTACTCAATACACTGGTCTTATTTAAGCTTCCAGCTAGACGAGAGGATAGAAGATATCCCCGATGGGTTAAGCCAAAACCATCTAAGTATCCCCATAAAAAGAAAAATGCCAGTCAGCTTAACTGACTGGCATTAACCTTTAGGTGCTTTTTTGGTTTTAAACTCAGCTTATAAATTTAATAAATAAGCTTCAATAAAGCGGCGTTGGTTAGCGGCTTTTGGCGCTGTTTTAAATATAAGTGTATTACCATTTTTACGTAGTTTTAGCTCATTAGTAAATTTACATTCGATAGCATTGAACTGAGCTATGTCGTTTTTAAAACTTTGGTCTTTTTCGCACATATATGCCATTTCGTTTGCAACTTGTGCACAAAATGAACCCACTGGATATTCTTTTAGGTTTTCATCATCAATGCTTTCCCAATCAACATTGGTATTTATTTTTAATCCGCATTGCTTATCTATTTCGCTATTAGCGGCAGCTATATTTTTTTGTTGATACCCTAAATGCTTTTCACGATTAAACTTCGCTAGTTTAGCTTGAGTACCTTTATTTAACTGTTGATCGTATTGCGCTTTTAAGTCTTCAACAATGGCAGGGTTTGACTCTTCTTTTTTTGATAAGTAAATTCCATCACGAGTGTCTGGAATATAAAGATTGTAAGAGCAACAGCGGTAGCCTTCCTCAACACTTACTAAACTTCTTTGTGTACCATCGTAAGTATATTTGTAAGCTTTATTACTACCATGAGGTTTTAATTCGGTTAAAAATACAATCCCATCAATATCATGGTTTATGCCTGTTACTTTTACTAAAGCTTGTTTTTTATCTGTTGTTGGGGCAATAACAACATTAACGCCTTCGCCCGAACTTAGTTCTATTGGGTACTTAGCAAATTCCAAAGCAAAGCTTTTTTGACTAAGTAAAATACAGGCTATAAAGAATAGTTTTTTCATATTAAGTCCTTTTTAAGTTTTAAAGTTATACAGCAAGCTGGTTTATAACATTGATAATAATTGATTAAAAGCAATACAGGGTAGGTGAACGTGCCTATTTTTTGATTTTTAGCGTTTAAAAAACTAATTAACGTGTTTTTGGCACGAGTGAATTGTGCAGACGTACATAGTAACTAAGCACGAATTTTGGCATTATAGCGCCATTAAACTTTGCATAGCTGTAAAGTGAGCATACGATTTAAGGAAAGTATATGCATATACATATTTTGGGCATTTGTGGCACGTTTATGGGTGGTATTGCAGCCATTGCTAAATCATTAGGTCATAAAGTAACGGGTTCTGATCAAAACGTTTACCCACCAATGAGTACGCAACTTGAAGAGCTTGGCATTGAACTGACTCAAGGCTACGACGTATCTCAATTAGAGCCAAAACCAGATATGGTAGTTGTCGGTAATGCAATGAGCCGTGGTAACCCGTGTGTTGAATATGTGCTTGATAAAGGTCTGCCTTACACCTCAGGCCCTGAATGGCTTAAACATAATTTATTACAAAAATCGTGGGTACTTGCTGTAGCGGGTACGCATGGAAAAACAACCACAGCAAGTATGCTTGCGTGGGTTTTAGAGTATGCAGGTTTAAAACCAGGGTTTTTAATTGGCGGCATAGTCCAAAATTTTGGTGTATCGGCAAAAGTGGGTGAAACGCCATTTTTTGTTATTGAAGCCGATGAATACGACACTGCTTTTTTTGATAAGCGCAGTAAGTTTGTCCATTACCTTCCACGTACACTTATTTTAAATAATCTTGAATTCGATCACGCTGATATTTTCGAAGATTTGAACGCAATAAAAAAACAATTTCATCACTTAATGCGTACATTACCTCAAAGCGGCAAGGTAATTTGGCCTAAGCAAGACGTAGCGCTTAATGACGTAATAGCACAAGGGCTTTGGAGCGAAAGCGAAACGCTAGGCGATGATTGGAGCTATGAATTAATAAAAGCCGATGGTAGTGAGTTTAATGTACTTTTAAATAACGAAAAGCAGGGCACTGTTTGCTGGCAAGCAATAGGCGAGCATAACGTTAAAAATGCAATTATGACTATCGCAGCAGCGCGTCATGTGGGTATAGCTGTTGATCATAGTATTGATGCCTTAGGAGAATTTATTAGCCCTAAAAGGCGTATGGAGCTAAAGGCTGATATTAATAATATTAAGGTGTATGACGATTTTGCGCATCACCCAACAGCAATTAAAACTACGCTTGCAGGACTGCGCGCAAAAGTAGGTGATGAAAAAATTATCGCTATTTTAGAGCCGCGCTCAAACACGATGAAAATGGGCGTGCACCAATATACATTATTAGATTCACTGCGTGATGCTGACGACGTACTACTTTTTGAACCAGAGAATCTAAATTGGTCGCTAAAAGAGCAAGCAGATAAAGCAGGCATGCAGTGCTTTAGCAGCACGCAAACAATTATTGATACGGTGCTTGAAAATATTGAGCCTAATCAACATATTTTAATTATGAGTAATGGCGGTTTTAATGGCCTTCATCAACACCTTGTTGATGGTTTAGCTGATAAATACAGCGGAGAATAGTGTGCAATTTAAAGATAGAATTACGCTCGCTTTTAGCGGTGCATCAGGTGCGCCTTATGGTTTAAGGTTACTTGAAGTATTGCTTGAACAGCAATTTCAAGTTTACGTACTTATCTCAAGTGCAGCGCGAGTGGTGCTTGATACAGAATCAAATATTAAGCTCTCTGGTAACGAAGATAAAGCCACTGAGCAGTTAAGTACGCTGTTTAATGCTAAATCTGGGCAGTTAAAAGTATACGGTAAAGATAACTGGTTTAGCCCTGTGGCATCGGGCTCTGCGGCACCTAAAAAAATGGTGGTATGCCCGTGTAGTGCAGGATCGGTTTCTGCAATTGCGGTAGGGGCGTCAGATAATTTACTAGAACGCGCCGCCGATGTTGTAATAAAAGAACGCGGGCAGCTAATTTTAGTGCCGCGCGAAACACCATTTAACGAAATTCATTTAGAAAACATGCTTAAGTTATCTCGTTTAGGGGTAACTATTATGCCAGCAGCACCTGGTTTTTATCATAAGCCACAAAGTATTGAAGACTTAGTCGATTTTATGGTGGCAAGAATTTTAGATCATTTAAACATTGAACATAACCTAACAAAACGTTGGGGTTATGGTGAGGGTAAGTAATGGTTAAGCAAAATATTGCTTTAAATATAGAAGGCCTTACTAAGGTTTATAAAAATGGTGTTGAGGCCATTAAAGGCGTTGATTTACAAGTTTACGAAGGTGATTTTTTCGCTTTGCTTGGCCCAAATGGAGCTGGTAAATCAACCACTATTGGTGTTATTTCCTCACTTGTTAATAAAACAAAAGGCAAAGTAGAAGTATTCGGTTGCGATATTGATACTGATTTAGAAGCCGCAAAAGCGCATTTAGGCTTAGTGCCGCAAGAGTTTAACTTTAGTCAGTTTGAAACGCTTAGCCAAATACTTGTTAATCAAGCTGGTTATTACGGTGTTCCACGCGCTGAAGCCCATAAGCGTGCTGATAAATACCTAGCTCAACTTGGTTTACTTGAGAAAAAAGACAAGCAAGCGCGTACGCTTTCAGGTGGTATGAAACGCCGCTTAATGATTGCACGTGCGCTTATGCACGAACCAAAGTTGCTTATACTTGATGAGCCAACAGCAGGTGTAGATATAGAGCTTCGTCGCTCAATGTGGGATTTTTTACGCCAAATAAATCAGCAAGGCGTTACCATTATTTTAACCACACATTACCTTGAAGAAGCAGAGTTACTGTGTAAAAACATTGCGATTATCGATAATGGTCGAATTGTTGAAAACACCACAATTAAAGCACTGCTTGCAAAGCTTGATAAAGAAACGTTTATTTTAGATTTAAAAACGCCTGCAAATCCTGTAACGCTTGATGGCTATAAATTTACCATGACAGACGATCGCACTGTTGAGGTGGAAGTTGCTAAATCACAAGGGTTAAATGCTGTGTTTAGTGCATTAACAGCTCAAGGTAATACTGTATTGAGTATGCGAAATAAAGCAAACAGACTAGAAGAGTTATTTGTAGGATTACTAGAGCAAGGGCGGGGCGAATAAATGTTTAAATATGGCGTAGCCTTAAAGAGTTTATGGATTAAAGAGTGTATTCGTTTTTTACGTATTTGGGTGCAAACCTTAGTACCGCCAGCAATTACAATGAGCTTATATTTTGTTATTTTTGGTAACTTAATTGGTTCACGAATTGGCGATATGGGCGGTTTTAGCTACATGGAGTTTATTGTACCGGGCCTTATAATGATGTCGGTCATTACCAATTCCTATTCCAACGTAGCCTCTAGTTTTTATTCAACAAAGTTTCAAAAAAGCATTGAAGAGCTTTTAGTTGCACCTGTACCTAACTACATCATTGTTCTAGGCTATATGGGTGGCGGTATGACGCGCGGTATTATGGTGGGCTTTATAGTTACCTGTGTATCGTTATTATTTGTTGATATTCAAATTCATAATATTTTTGTAATTATGGCAACGGTTATTTTAACCTCAGCCGTGTTTGCTTTAGGTGGCTTAATTAATGCGATTTACGCAAACAGCTTTGACGATATAAGCATTATCCCCACCTTCATACTAACGCCACTAACTTACTTAGGCGGTGTATTTTATTCAATTACGTTGCTGCCTGAATTTTGGCAGAATGTATCACAAATCAACCCTATAATTTATATGGTTAACGCATTTCGTTATGGCTTTTTAGGTGTGTCGGATGTTGATTTGAGCGTGGCTCTTGGGGTTATTTTAGTATTTATAACAGCGTTATTTACATTAGCGCTTACATTGATCAAAAAAGGTGTGGGGCTAAGACACTAATGAGTGATGCAAATTCACGTAGTATTGTATCTAATCAAGCGGGTATTCACGAAAAGCTTGATGAAATAGTAAATAAGCACCTAGATGCTGAGTTTAAAAAGCCAATTGCAGCGCATACTCAAGCTGCATTTGACGAGGTTAATGCTAAAGTACACGCCTTTAATGGCCCGCTTATTTTAGACTCGTGCTGTGGCGTGGGTGAAAGCTCAGCTAACTTAGCTAAGCGCCATCCTGACGCCCTTGTGATTGGTATTGATAAATCGTCGCATCGATTAGATAAGCACGATGTTGAGTATAAGCAAACCGACAGTGGGCAGTACATCTTAGTTCAAGCAGACTTAAACGACTTTTGGCGCTTAGCGGTTGCTGCTAATTGGCAACCTACGCACCATTATTTGTTGTATCCAAACCCGTGGCCTAAATCTAAGCATATTCGTAGGCGCTGGCATGGAGCAGCTATTTTTCCGTTTATCGTTAAGTTAGGTGGGCAATTAGAAGTGCGCAGCAATTGGGATATTTACGTGAAAGAGTTCGCAAGGGCGCTTGAATTAACTGGCAACCCTTGCGATGTCACTCTTTATGAGTCAGACGACGCAATTACGCCTTTTGAGCGTAAATACTGGGCCAGTGGCCAGCAAAGCCACCGACTCGTTATTAACTTACCTCGCTAAAGTAAGTTAAAGTGCTAATTCTTCTTCTATAACCGTACTAACATGTGACACTGGGTGGGCAAAGTAGTTGCCTTGCATTAGTGTCACATTCGCCTTTTTAAGTGCGGTTACTATGGTTGCATTTTCTACCGACTCTGCCATTAATTGCAAACCAAGTTGATTAGCAAAACTGGCTATATGTTCAATAAATAAATAGATATCTTTGTCATTCACTATTTGCTTTATTAGTGCGCCATCTAGCTTAATACCATCTACTTCCAGCTTAAGTACGTTTGATATATTTGAATAACCACTACCAAAGTCATCAATAATAACCTTAACGCCTTTCGTTTTAACCATTCCAATAAATGCTTTTACCTCAGAAAAGTTGGCAATAGCTTGGGTTTCTAAAAGCTCTAGTGTGATATTACCAGGATGCGGGTAGCGCTTAAGTTCGTCCGCAATAAACTCACTTAAATTAGGGTCGAGCATATCTTGTGCTGTTATATTTAAACTCCAGCAAATATCGGTTTTTCTAAAGCGACTAACACATTGTGAAAATATAGTACGGGTAAGTATTCCGTCCATTCTTGATCGAGTAACAACATTTAAAAATGCATCAGGTTTCAACACTTCCCCTTGCGCCGTTACCATTCGAGCTAAACATTCGTACTGAACAACTTTATTGGTATTTGTATCAATAATGGGTTGAAAGTAAGGCACTATACGGTTGTTATCAAACGCTTCACGCACCTCTTTAGCCATTTCAACATTGTATTGATATTGCGTTTTTACATCGTGTAGCGCTTTTGAGTAGTTAACTACGCTATGCCTGCCTTGTTTAGCTTGCAGCGCCGCTATATGAGCGTTTTCAAGTAGTAGCGATTTATTGCCACTGGCAATACCTGCACATAGAGTTATATAAATAAAAGGGTCAGTTAACACTGGGGTATTAAAGTTATATGTTTTTACGAGATCGGTAAATTCGTCATTACTCATTTCTTTAGGCGCGAGTAATACTATTTTGTTGGTTGCTAGTCTGTATATATGGCAATGCGCAGAGCTTCTGAATTTAAAGTGAATAAGTAAGTTTTTCATTACTTTATCACCCACTTCAGTGCCGTAGAAACTGTTTATATCTTCTATTTCATTAACCCAAATAACGGCTAACTGCATGTGATGAGCATTACTTTTTTTAATAAAGTACTCAAGAGCAATATGATTTGAAAAACCAGTACTTGAGTCAGTTGCTAACGAGCGCTTTAGTAAATAAATATATATGGCGGCAACAAGTATCGCGATAAAAAAGAAGAAGCTAGCCATTGCAGCTGCTTTTGATACGCTTTCTTTAAGTTTCTCGTTTAAATTGTAAATAGTTATATCGGCACCCGTTAAATAGGTATTGCCGTTAATAGGGTCAACGTAAGGAATAAAAATAGTTTTAAAGTGGCCCCACTGATCGCTCGATATTTCAAATACAGGCTCGGTTGAGTAAAAAGCACTTATATTGGCATCGGTAGCTTCAGGGTAGAGATCTAAAAATTGAGTTACTTTGCCATTATTCTGATCGTCTTGCGTGTAGCTTGATGAGCTAAAAAGAACCTTTCCGTCTTTTAAAATCATTGAATACACATAAGCAATATCAAGTGCTTGAGCAAACTCAGAGAGCTGTTTACTTTTATCTTGATAGTAAGAAAAACTTATGTTGTCGCCTTGATTAACCGCACTTAAGTAATTTTCACCTAAAATATGTTTTACGCTGGTGGCTGCATTAAGTAAGCGATTATCAACCGACTGCATTATTTCAGCACGCGTGGTTTGGTAAGTGTAGTAAACATAGGTAAGTAAGCTTATTAAAAACAAGCTAAAGCCTGCCACTATCCAACTAACTTTGACTCTTCCTTCTGGCATATGTGTCCCTTTTTTGTTATCAAATTTATTATACCCAAAATAAGTAAATGCCCAATAAATAATTAGGTTTGGTAGAGTTTTAATTAAATTATCATTTTTTTGTCATCGCTTTGATTGCTTTTATAGGTTTAAACGAGACATTTTAGTTATATTGCAGTAAAGTTAGCGCAATTTTTAAAGAAACACGATTGCTCTAAATGTCCTAATAATTAGGCGTTTTTGATGGGTAAGCGCGTGTTTTAGCTACACACACTAGGTATTGAGATGGATCAAAAGCGTTGTGCCGTCGCCTCTAAAGAAAGCCTTAAGCGTATATTTACTGTACCTGAAGCGCCAGACTCAACTTTAAGCAAAATTGAGCTTGAAATTTCGAGTAATTTAGCAGGTTTTCTAAACGAAAATATAGCGGCAATTGAAAAACCATTACATGAAATCGAAAAAGATTTTCAGTCGGCAGTGATCCCAGAGGATCCAACGTTTGTATCTGCTTATGCCCAAGACATAATGGAGCAACTTGTTGCACATTCTGTGCATACAGCTGCGCCTAGCTTTATTGGTCACATGACCTCTGCCTTGCCGCATTTCTTATTACCGCTGTCAAAATTGATGGTAGGGCTAAATCAAAATCTAGTAAAAATAGAAACGTCTAAAGCGTTTACGCCTCTTGAGCGTCAAGTGCTTGGAATGATGCATCATTTAGCTTATGGGCAAGAAGATTCATTTTATTCTAAATGGATGCACAGTGCTAAAACCTCATTAGGTGCATTTTGCTCTGGTGGAACGGTTGCTAATATTACTGCGCTTTGGATTGCTCGAAACCGCTTATTAAAACCCGATGGCGATTTTAGAGGTATCGGCGCACAAGGCCTAATTGCCGGTATGCTGCATTACGGCTATAAAGGTTTAGCAGTATTAATATCAGAACGCGGACATTACTCATTAGGTAAATCGGTTGATTTACTCGGTATTGGCCGCGATAACTTAATTGGTATTAAAACCTGCGAAAATAATAAAGTTGATGTAGGAGCTATGCGCGAAAAAGCACGTGAGCTTGAATCGCAAGGCATTAAAGTAATGGCGATTATTGGGGTAGCGGGTACAACCGAAACCGGTAATATTGACCCACTTGATGAAATGGCCGACTTAGCACAAGACATTAACTGCCATTTTCATGTAGATGCTGCATGGGGAGGAGCGACCCTTTTATCGAACACGCATCGCCCTTTACTTAAAGGGATTGAGAGAGCAGATTCAATTACCATCGACGCACATAAACAAATGTATGTACCAATGGGAGCGGGCTTAGTTTTATTTAAAGATCCCGCTGCAACTGATGCAATAGAGCATCACGCTGAGTACATATTACGTAAAGGTTCAAAAGACTTAGGTAGCCACACGCTAGAAGGCAGCCGACCTGGTATGGCAATGTTAGTACATGCTTGCTTACGTGTTATTGGTCGTAAAGGTTACGAAATGCTGATTGATCGAAGCATCAAAAAAGCACATTACTTTGCTGATTTAATTAAAGCTGATGAAGACTTTGAGCTTATTTCAGAACCTGAATTGTGCTTATTAACGTATCGTTATGTACCTAAGCAAATTAAACAAGCAATAGCCGATGCAGATGCTGCAACTCGGTTAGATATTTTTGCTTCACTGAACCGTTTTACTGCCAGTATGCAAAAACGTCAGCGAGAGTCTGGTCGCTCATTTGTATCACGTACTCGTTTAACGCCTTCTAAATACGACAATCAACCAACAGTTGTATTTAGGGTGGTACTAGCTAACCCGCTTACTTCAGGTGCTATTTTAAAAGAGATATTAGCTGAGCAAAAAGAGTTGGCAGCAACAGATCCGGTATTCAAAAAATACTTAAGAAAGTATATGTAATCTAAATACAAAAAAGGGTCACTTAATGAAGTGACCCTTTTTGATATTAGAATAGCTGATTAAATTACTAATGCAGAATACGTGCTCTAATTGTACCCTCAACAGCGCTTAGTTCTTTAAGTGCTACTTCAGATTGATCTGTATCTACATCAATAACTACATAACCAATAGATGCGTCTGTTTGTAGGTATTGCGCAGCAATGTTAATACCGTGCTGTGCAAACGCTTGGTTAATTTGCGTTAGTACACCAGGGCGGTTGTGGTGCACGTGTAATAAACGGCTACGATTAGCAAGCTCTGGTAGTGATACCTCAGGAAAGTTAACAGCTGTAATAGTTGAGCCATTATCTGAGTATTTAGCCAGTTTACCCGCTACTTCAATACCAATGTTTTCTTGCGCTTCTTGTGTAGAACCACCAATGTGCGGCGTTAAAATAACATTGTCGAATTGGCGCAGTGGCGATACAAATTCTTCATCGTTAGATTTTGGCTCAGTAGGGAACACATCGATTGCTGCACCACTTAGTTTTTTCTCTGTTAGTGCTTCTGCAAGTGCATCAATATCAACAACAGTTCCGCGTGAAGCGTTGATCAAAATAGATCCCTGCTTCATAACAGCAAGTTCTGCACTACCAATAAGATTTTTAGTTTGCGGTGTTTCTGGTACGTGTAAACTAATAATATCAGAGCGTTGTAACAGCTGAGTTAGGTTGTGAACTTGTTTTGCATTACCGAGTGATAATTTATCTTCGATATCGTAAAACTCCACATTCATACCGATATTTTCAGCCATAATACCTAGCTGAGTACCAATGTGACCGTAGCCAATAATACCTAATGTTTTACCACGTGCTTCAAACGAACCATTTGCTGTTTTTAACCAGCCACCACGATGAGCCGCTGCATTACGCTCTGGAATACCGCGTAATAAAAGTAGGATTTCACCAAGTACAAGTTCAGCAACTGAACGAGTATTAGAAAATGGTGCGTTAAATACAGCAATACCGCGTTCGCGTGCTGCATCTAAATCAACTTGGTTTGTACCAATACAAAAACACCCAACAGCAACTAGCTTGTCAGCTGAGTCTAATACGGCTTGGTTAATATGAGTACGAGAACGAAGTCCTACAAAGTGAACATCTTTAATGCGCTCTTTTAATTCGTCCTCAGGTAAGGATGTTTTAACGTAGTCGATATTGCTGTAACCGTTACGTTTTAGCGTTTCAACAGCGCTTTGGTGAACACCTTCAAGCAAGAGAATTTTAATTTTGTCTTTTGCTAACGATACCTTACTCATAACCTCATCCTATTTAATTTGTGGCCCATTTTTAGTACCGATAATCACTTTATCAGCACCACGCATTGCAAATAGGCCGTTGGTAACTACGCCAACAATTGAATTTATTTGTGCTTCAAGTTGTTTAGCATTGGTAATTTTTAAGTTAAATACATCTAATATAACGTTACCGTTATCGGTAACTACGCCTTGGCGATAAACGGGGTCACCACCAAGCTTTAATAATTCTCGTGCAACGTAGCTGCGAGCCATTGGAATAACTTCTACCGGAAGCGGGAAGTCGCCTAATGTTTTTACTAATTTGGTGTCATCTACAATGCACACAAATTGTTTAGCTACAGCGGCTACTATTTTTTCGCGAGTGAGGGCTGCACCGCCACCTTTAATCATTTCGTTTTGATCGTTTATTTCGTCAGCGCCGTCAACGTATACATCTAAAGCAGCAACGTTATTAAGCTCAAATACTTCAATACCTAACGCTTGTAAGCGCGCGGTTGAGGCTTCTGAGCTTGATACAGCGCCTACAATAGTGTCCTTTACTGAGCCAAGGGCATCAATAAAGTGATTAACAGTAGAGCCTGTACCCACACCTACAATAGTGTTTTCTTTTACAAACTCGAGTGCTGCCCAAGCAGCTGCTTTTTTTAATTCGTCTTGTGTCATTGCTTTGTGCTCATGTATGTCAGAAATATGCGGTTAGTAATCAAATTTAATTGTTACCAACAGTATGTTTTATCTGGGGTGATAATGGTTTTAAGTGGTACATCCCACGACTCGATTGGTAGAACATCAACTTTTTGGCATTCATGTGCAAGGCCAATTAGTTGTGGTTTTTGCCAATTTTGTTCGTGTAAACGTGCCAATGTCCGGTCGTAAAACCCACCTCCCATTCCTAGGCGATTACCTTGTTTATCAAATGCAACTAATGGCATAAGGAGGTAATCAAGCACTGGTAATGGGCATATTTGAGAGCAGTTCAGCTTAGGCTCCAAGATACCATAGCGATTTGCTCTCATGGGTGAGTTTTTCTCATAGCGCTGAAATAGTAAATTAGCGTCATTGAATGGGTGTATTATAGGTAGGTAAACGGTATGGTTTAAACTCCATAATTCTTTAATTAACAATGAAGTGTCTAGTTCCCCATCGTTACTTAAGTAAATGGCAATATGCTTTGAATTCGTTGTTTTTTCGCTTTTTAAATGTTGAATAAAATTCATTTTTAGCGATTGCGCAGCAATTATTTGCTGATTATTTGACAAGTTTTTACGGGTATTACGAATTTCTGCTCTTATTTTTGCGCGTTTATTACTCATTAAATTAATTAGCCATTCTTAAAAAGAGAATAAATCGGGAAAAATTAAAAAAACAGCCAGTACGACTAGCAAAATTGTGGCAGTTGCAATCAATGAATATAAAAGTAAGTTGCTGCGTTTTTTAGGAGGCGCTAAATCATCATCTAGCATTAGATCGTCACCTTGCCATTCGTCAATACTTTCGTCTGGTGCTTTTAATTGAGCTTCAGGAAGGCGTTGCTCTAACTCGTCTAACTTTTCTTCAAGGCGAATTAAGCTGCTAGTGATGTAATCGAGTGCATCAAAAATACGTTCGTCACGTTGGTTGTTATTTGCAGCAGGGTTTGAGCCATTTTGAATGATGTTTGAAACAGCTTGAAGCTTACTTTTAATGCCTAAGCTTGCTAGTAACTTAGCCTGTTTTAACGCTTTGTCTTTATCGCTTGGTGCAAACAGTGGCTTACCTTTAAAAAAAAGAGCTACTTTTTCATCTGACGTTTTTAATTTTGCAGCTAAATTTGTACATGCTGTTTTTATGTCAACGTTATCGGCAAGTCCTGCAAATATAACGCGAAAGTTATCGGCCATTTAACTGTCCCTAAAGCTTTTATAATGAAATGAGTATATACCTAAAGTACAAAAGAATTCGAGGTCGATTTAATAGTTATTTTGTAGACGCTCTACAAACAATATAGCGAATAAGTTTTAGATGCAAAAACGGCCCTTAAAAGGGCCGTTTTTAATTTACTACAACAATTTTGACTTAAAGGCCAGCAGCTGCGCGAAGTGCGTCTGCTTTATCTGTACGTTCCCAAGGGAATTCGTCACGACCAAAGTGGCCGTAAGCCGCTGTAGGAAGGTAGATAGGGCGCTCTAAATCAAGCATTTGAATTAAGCCGTAAGGGCGCAGGTCAAAATGTTCACGAATAAGCTCGATTAAACGGCTTTCTTCTAGCTTGCTTGTACCAAACGTTTCAACGCTGATAGAAGTAGGCTCTGCAACACCAATTGCGTAAGAAACTTGTAGCTCACACTTGTCAGCAAGACCAGCAGCAACAATGTTTTTAGCAACGTAACGTGCAGCGTATGCTGCTGAACGGTCAACTTTTGATGGATCTTTACCAGAGAAAGCACCACCACCGTGACGAGCCATACCACCGTATGTATCTACAATAATTTTACGACCAGTTAAACCACAGTCACCCATTGGTCCGCCAATTACAAAGCGACCTGTTGGGTTAATGAAAAACTTAGTTGCACTTGTAATAAGTTCTGCAGGAAGTACCGGCTTGATGATTGTTTCCATCACCGCTTCTACTAAATCTTTTTGCGAAATGTCTTCGCTGTGCTGAGTAGAAAGTACAACAGCATCAATACCTACTGGCTTACCGTTTTCGTATGCAAAAGTCACTTGAGATTTTGCATCTGGACGTAACCAGTTAAGCTCGCCGCTTTTACGAACCTCAGCTTGGCGCTGAACTAAACGGTGTGAGTAAGTAATTGGAGCAGGCATTAGTACTTCTGTTTCGTTACATGCGTAACCAAACATTAAGCCTTGGTCGCCAGCGCCTTGCTCTTCTGGGCTAGTACGGTCAACACCTTGGTTAATGTCTGGAGACTGTTTACCAATAGTGTTTAAAATTGCACATGAATCGGCATCAAAGCCCATGTCTGAATTTGTGTAGCCAATGTCACGAATTGTTTTACGTGTAATTTCTTCGATATCAACCCATGCGCTAGTAGTGATTTCACCACCAACCATAACCATACCGGTTTTTACGTAAGTTTCGCATGCAACACGGGCATGAGAGTCTTGCTCTAGGATAGCATCAAGTACCGCATCAGAGATTTGATCGGCGATTTTATCCGGATGACCTTCAGAAACTGATTCAGAAGTAAATAAATGTTTTGCCATTGTAATTCTGCTCACAAATATTGCGCTTCACAAACGTCGGTATTAGCGCTAAAAAATTAAGGGGCGTATTTTATCGAAAACAAAACATCTTGCATAGTGTTTTTACGCCTAGACGTCTAAATAAAATGTATAATAACTTTTTGGTCTTAAAAAATATTCATAATGCCTCATTTTTATGGGGTTTTTAATTGCACACCGCCCCCACAATAAGTAAGAATGGTGCCATAAAAGCTCTTAAGTGACTTATGAGCATAAACGATTACATAAATACCCGCGCAAATACAAATAAAGGTAGGAGAATTCATGCCATCTCGCAAAGAACTTGCAAATGCTATTCGCGTCTTGTCAATGGACGCAGTACAAAAGGCCAAATCTGGTCACCCTGGAGCCCCTATGGGCATGGCTGATATCGCAGAAGTACTATGGCGCGATTATCTAAAACATAACCCAACGAATCCAGAGTGGGCTGACCGTGACAGATTTATTCTTTCAAACGGCCACGGTTCAATGCTTATATATTCTCTATTGCACCTAAGTGGTTACGACTTACCGCTAGACGAAATTAAAAACTTCCGTCAAATGCATTCTAAAACACCAGGTCACCCTGAATATGGCTATGCACCAGGAATCGAAACTACTACGGGTCCTTTAGGTCAAGGGATCACAAATGCCGTAGGTATGGCAATTGCTGAAAAAGCGCTAGCTGCACAGTTTAACCGTGAAGGTCACGATATTGTTGATCACTTTACCTATGCATTTATGGGCGACGGTTGCCTTATGGAAGGTATTTCACATGAAGCAGGTTCACTTGCAGGCACATTAGGCCTTGGTAAACTTGTTGCGTTTTGGGATGACAACGGCATTTCAATCGATGGTGAAGTAGAAGGTTGGTTTACCGATGATACACCAGCGCGCTTTAAAGCGTACGGTTGGCATGTGATTAGTGGTGTTGATGGCCACGACAGCGATGCTGTAAGTGCTGCAATTGCAGAGGCTAAAAGTGTAACCGACAAGCCATCACTAATTTGTTGTAAAACAATTATTGGTTATGGTTCACCTAACAAATCAGGTAGCCACGATTGTCATGGTGCTCCACTAGGTGATGACGAAATTAAAGCGTCTCGCGAATTTTTAGGTTGGACTGGCGATGCGTTCGAAATTCCTGATGATATTTACGCACAATGGGATAGCAAAGAAAAAGGTCAACAGCTTGAATCAAGCTGGGACGAAAAATTTGCAGCATACGCAAAAGCATACCCAGAGCTTGCAGCTGAATACAAGCGTCGTATTAACAACGAACTTCCTGGCGATTGGGCTGAAAAATCTCAAGCGTATATTGAGCAATTACAAGCAAACCCAGCAAACCCAGCGTCTCGTAAAGCATCGCAAAATGCACTAAATGCATTTGGTCCGTTATTACCAGAATTTATGGGTGGCTCAGCCGATTTAGCAGGCTCAAATTTAACCATTTGGGATGGCTCTAAAGGTTTAACACGCGATGATGCAAGCGGTAACTACATTTACTACGGTGTACGTGAGTTTGGTATGTCGGCCATCATGAATGGTATTGCCCTTCATAAAGGCTTTATTCCTTACGGTGCTACGTTCTTAATGTTTGTTGAATACGCAAAAAATGCTGTACGTATGGCTGCATTAATGAAGCAACCAAGCATTTTTGTTTACACGCACGATTCAATTGGTTTAGGTGAAGATGGTCCAACTCACCAACCAGTAGAGCAAATTGCAAGCATGCGTTTAACGCCTAACTTATACAACTGGCGTCCGTGTGACCAAGTTGAGTCGGCAATTGCATGGCAACAAGCTATTGAGCGTAAAGACGGCCCTACATCGCTTATCTTTACTCGCCAAGGTCTTGAGCAACAAGCACGTGACGCACAGCAATTAAGTGACGTTAAAAAAGGTGGTTACATCCTTAGCTGTGATGGCAACCCAGAGATTATCTTTATTGCGACGGGCTCTGAAGTGCAACTAGCACAAGATTCAGCAAGCGAACTACGCAGCCAAGGTAAAAAGGTACGTGTTGTATCTATGCCATGTACTGATGCCTTTGAAGATCAAAGCGCAGCATACAAAGAAAGCGTATTACCGGCATCTGTTTCACGCCGCGTAGCAGTAGAAGCGGGTATTGCTGACTACTGGTACAAGTACGTAGGTCTAAACGGCGCAGTAGTAGGTATGACTACCTTTGGTGAGTCAGCACCTGCAGGCGAGCTGTTTGAGCACTTTGGTTTTACAGTGGCAAATATTGTAAGCAAAGCAAACGAGCTTTTTTAATCGCTTTGATTAAATAAAGTAAGTAATTGAAAAGCCCGCACTGTGAAAAACAGCGCGGGCTTTTTTGTTTGAATAACTGTAAAAGCGTTGCTTTAAAACGCCAGCAAGCTGCGCGTCTACAGGGAGTTTAATACCAATCTGCTTATATATGGGGTCTATTAAACGTTAAGAAAATTACGCTAGAACTAGGCAAAAGTTTTTATATCTAGTTGTTCTAAATAAAAAACTTTTAACGACGTTATAGTGCAATTTAATTCGTTAAATTGATCAAAGATTTATGCAGGTTGGTATAATTTTGAGTGGTAGGCGTAGAGTTTGCTCATGTGGGAAGGCAGCTTCTAATTTATTTAATACTACCCAAAGGGCTGCTATTAATACTTTAAGTGAGTAACTTTCAATACGCTTCTCTTGCAAGCTATTTACCTATCAGGCAATGTAGTGCGATAAAATTTATAAATAAAAATCTTAAATTAATAGCAGGAGCTAAAAATGCCAAAGTTCGATAACGTAAGTGTAGTAAAAAAAGCCAATGTATATTTTGACGGAAAAGTGTCGAGCCGTACCGTTATTTTAGGTGATGGCGAAGCGAAAACGTTAGGCTTTATGCAACCAGGTGAGTTTGTTTTTGATACAAACCAAAAAGAGTGCATGGAGCTTTTAGCTGGCCAATGGGATATTTTATTACCAGGTGCAAGTGAGTGGAAAACATTTAACGCGGGTGAATCGTTTAATGTTGATGCAAACGTAAGCTTTAAAGTAAAAGTATCTGATTTTGCTGACTACTGTTGTTCGTATACAGATTAATCAATCAGAGCTTAAATTAAGTAGACGTCTGAAAGCCCATGCAATGTGGGCTTTGCATAAACTTTGCGCAACACATGATTTAAATCACCAAAAGCCGTAAATAATCCTCAAATATCTCTCTTTTTTCCTTGTGTTAATCTAAATAGCCCCCAATACTAATTGTAGGTAACAAATAAAAGGATACCCTATGAAAATTAATCTTTCTGGTCACCATGTTGAAGTTACTGACTCTATTAGAGAGCACATCAACGAAAAATTTTCAAAAATCGAGAGCCATTTCCCATCGCTTATTGCGCTCGATATTATTTTGTCTAAAGAGCATCATAAGATCCAAGCTGAAATTAGCACAAATTACGAAGGCACGCGCATATCGGTAAAAGGGGAAAACGAAGTTATGTACCCTGCCATTGCAAGCGCAGCTAAAAAACTCGATGCGGCACTAAAACATCGAAAAGGGCAAATAAAAGCTAACTTACACGAAAAGCCTGTAAGCACGACACCTGAAATCGCACACGAGATCATCCAAGAGATGGATCTTAAATAAGAATTAGTCACAAAGTATTGTAAAAAAGAGCCGCATGGCTCTTTTTTATTGCCTGTAATTTAGGTAAGTTATGCGTTCTTGCAGTTTATTAATTATAAAAGTTAATAAAAAGAACACACAACACACATATTTTGAGAAATTAATGCAGAAAACAAAAGCAGTATGGAAATCTAAAATAGGTGCGCTTGGACCTGGGATCTTAATGGCAACGGCCGCTATTGGTGGTTCTCACTTAGTTGCCTCTACACAAGCTGGAGCAATATTTGGCTGGCAATTATTTTGGCTAATACTTGTTGTTAATGTTTTAAAGTATCCGTTTTTTCGCTTTGGTATGGAGTACACACTCGCCACTAAAAATAGCTTGGTGGAGGGTTACAAAAGCAAAGGTCCATTTTATTTTTACAGCTTTATTGGTTTAAACATTGTAGCCGCCGTTGTTAATACCGCCGGCGTATTACTGCTTACCGCAAGCTTACTGCATTACGCTCTACCTATTGTTATTGAAGTAACCTTACTTTGTTGGATGCTGCTAGGGGTATGTTTAGTTATATTACTACTTGGGCACTTTAAAGCGCTCGATAACGTTGCCAAAGGCATTATGGGGCTGCTTACACTTGCAACATTAATTGCTCTTGCTATAGCATTTAGTAACGGTCCAATGGCACCTGCTGACTACGTTGGTCCTTCACCGTACGAACTTGCAATGCTGAGTTTTATGGTGGCTTTAATGGGGTGGATGCCAGCGCCTATCGAAATATCTGCATTAAGCTCTTTATGGCTAAAAGAAAAACAAGCGCAGCAAACAGTCACTAAAAGCCAAGGCCTGTTCGATTTTAACGTAGGTTACTGGCTTACAGCCGGCTTAGCCTTGGTGTTTTTTAGCTTAGGTGTATTAGTGCAATACGGGCAAACCAGCAGCATAGAACTCGGTGGTGTCGCGTTTGCCAAGCAGCTTATTGATATGTACGCATTAACAATAGGCGAGTGGGCAAGGCCGCTTGTATCAGCAATCGCTTTTTTATGTATGTTTGGTACGACACTCACCGTGCTTGATGGCTACGCCCGTACGCTTAACGAATCTCATAAACTACTTGGCTTTAAACAATCAAAAAACAGTCTAAATATTTGGTTAATACTACAAGCACTTGCCGGTATGGCGGTTATTTTATTTTTTAAATCAGCCCTTGGCCCCATGCTTACGTTTGCGATGACGCTTTCATTTGTTACAACGCCTATTTTTGCATGGCTTAACTTTAGCCTTGTGCGATCAGAGCCTGCTATAAAACATAGCGTGTTACTACGTAGTTTAACGTGGTTAGGGCTAGTGTATTTAGTAGGCTTTGCTTTAGCTTTTATAATTTGGAAGTTGGCAGCCTAATTAAAGATCAAAGCCCTATAACGGGCACTCTACTTTGTTATATTTATACTCAATAGGGAAAATCTGACCTTCTGCGGATTTTTTTATACTCTTATCGATACGTAAAATACTATTTTTAAAATCATCGACTAAACGATATCGCATTTCAGTCATTGAGTTTTCACCTAAAATGTATATTTCTTCTTGGCGGATCTCCCCTCCATCTGCAATAGTAAGTGTAGTGATAGCATTTACAGTATTTCCTCCAAGGCTGTTTAGTACTCCTTCAACAATACCTTCATACCCAACGCTGTATTCAACTGATTGGGAGTAACCTAACTTTGTCCCTGTTACTTTTGTACCGTAAATATCTAATTTTAATTCACGCGTTTCGGTAAAGCCTTCTTCACTACCCTCATATTTGTAACAAGCAATATTACCAAAATCCAGTTCGTCGTCAGAAATGTCATTCTCTATAGAAAACACAAACAGCTCACCTGTTTTTTTAACCTGGACACCGTAACGCGATGTTTCTGCAGTTGATACTAAGCTTGCTACAGTCACATCTTTGGTTTCTTTGTAAAATATACTTCCTGAGCCAAAACAAATGTTTGCCTCTGTTGTATCACAAGCTTCAATATTTGAATGATTTTCAATCTCTTTTGGAAGAGTGATATCATCCCAATTGTTAGCAAGTTTTTGTGTTGAAGTTTCGGATGCGCTATCTAATACAACTTTTGTCGAGTTGGAAGTGAAATAGTTGTAGCCAAAAAAAACGGCTAAAATGAGTGAAATAACAATAAAAATATTTTTCATAATGGATGAATTACAACAGCTTTAATCAAAAGTGCGTGAATTATAACGGTTTTAATCAAAAGTTCAATTTGGTAAAGATTACCCTTACTCACAATTGAAAACCACGTGTAAATAAGTTATTCAGTAGTGCGAACAAAAAAATACTCGCCCTCTGATTTGGGTAACGATCCGCTTTTTATCAGGTCGCTCATAAAACAAAAATAAACAAGACACCAACAAAACACCCACCCTAAATTTTGTTGTTAAGTATGTTTTATTAAGCATGTTCGCGAGGTAAACTCGCGCCTACAGGATTGGGGTTATATTTGTAGGCGCGGCTTTAAGCCGCGTTTTTGGTTTTTTTTTTACTACTCGCGAGGTAAAAAAATTAAGACAACACCTATCTTAATTGAGATAGCTTTGTTTGTTTAATTAAGGTGGATGTCTAGTTTGATTTAGCAATAAAACACAGCGTGTTATTACGTAGCTTAACGTGGTTAGGACTAGTGTATTTAGTAGGTTTTGCAGTAGCGTTTATAGTGTGGGAGCTAGCAGCCTAAATATAACCCCTTACTTTAGGGTTTTAATTAAAGCCCTAAAGCCCTCAAGCATTAAATTCTAGGATTAAACGAGGTATAAATGGATATTAGAACAGGTGAACTTTCAAACCCACACGTTATAAAGCTACTACAAGGGCATCATAACGATATGCTAAAGCACTCACCCGTCGAGAGCGTGCATGCACTTGATGTAAGTAAACTCACTCAGCCCGGCATAACTTTTTATAGCTTATGGATTGATAATAATTTAGCGGGTGTTGGCGCTTTAAAAGCACTAAATACAACGCATGGCGAAATTAAATCAATGCGCACTTCAAGTAACCATTTACGCCAAGGTATAGCTACTAAGTTGCTCACCCATATTATTGAGCAATCCACACTGCGTGGTTATAAAACACTAAGTTTAGAGACCGGCACCGCAGAGGCATTTTTACCGGCACAAAAGCTTTATGCTCAATTTGGTTTTAAAGAGTGTGAGCCGTTTGGTGATTATGAGCTAGACCCGTACAGCTTGTTTATGAGTAAAGGGCTTTAGCTAAAGCAAGAGATACCTGCCGCCAATCGTTTAAAATCTTTAATTGAATTTATACGCTATCTGCGTATACTTTAATGTATGAAAAGCCTATTTGTTGAATCAAACATATTCGAAAAGTACCGAGAGCTGTACTTGAGTGATGACGAGTATCGTTTATTTCAAGCAGATCTAATGGTTAATCCTAAACAGGGCGATGTGATTCAAGGAACAGGCGGCTTACGTAAAATACGAGTTGCGAGTAAAGGAAAGGGTAAGCGTGGTGGTTCAAGAGTTATATATTATTACTTGGACGATAAAAGACGTTTTTATCTACTCACTATCTACAGTAAAAACGAAGTAACCGATTTAACAGCAGATCAGAAAAAGCAATTAAAAGAATTCTTAGAGGTGTGGCGCAATGAGCAAACGTGATTTATTTTCAGAATTAACTACAGCACTTGTGAACGCTAAAGCGCATTCACAAGGAAAGCTTACGTTACGTACTCATACGGTAAATGATATTAATGATCTTGCTATCTCACCCGATGAAATAGTAAATATTCGAGAAACATTTAATATGTCGCGCGGGGTATTTGCAAACATTTTACATACATCAGCAAGAACGCTCGAAAACTGGGAGCAAGGACGCAGTGCACCTAATGGGCAAGCGATAACATTGCTAAAGCTTGTGCAGCGTCATCCTGAGACGCTAAATCACATAGCTGAGTTGTAAGTTCATGATACGTATCTAAGTAATTCAAATCTACTCTGTATTACTTATTTAAAAGACAAAGATAGACGCGAACTAATTATTTATTCATATTAATTGAGAGATATTATGACTTTAAATAGCATTTTTAATTGGTTATCAATAAAGCTCTTAATTGACGAAAAAAAAGCGGTTCATGAAGGTAAGTTATTTCAATTAGCTATTATTATACCAATTTTTTTGTCTATATTTTTTTCAATCACACCAACATGTGAATTAATCGAAAGTAATGATTTTCAACTTTCCTTAAGCTCTTCATCGTTAAAGGAATTCGTGAGTTATTATTCGTTTTCGCTTAGTTTATTACCCTTGGCTGTTATTTTTAGTCTCATAATTATAAGAATTCATAATTCTAAGCAAATAATAAGCCAAACAACACTTAGAAATTATTACGAGCACTGCGAAATATTTGACAAGTATTGTAAGTATCTTGAGAAAAGTTTTGGATTTGAAATTCAACAAAGAGTTTTATACAAATCACTATTTTCTAAAAGCGCTCAGAAGAGTTATAACACAGAAGTAACTCTCGAAATTGCTCGCTTCTATATAAAAACTACAAATGAGAAGTCAAAGTTTGTAGGTAGTGTCCCTAACTCGGACATTCATACTCCTAAAGTGACTATATATAGTTTAAAACAAGATTATTTGAGAGGTTTTAGATATTATGGAATTTCTTTCCCGACCAAAAATCCATTTTGTTTAAACAAGCTTTTTGAGCTTCATAAAAATCTCATATGTGAGCTGTATCAGTTTGAAGGTATCGATATTAGTTTGGGAGAGCTCAAACCTCTAATTGCAATGCTTTCTACAGCTGAAGAACTATCAAAAAACAGAATAAAAAAACGTTATCCAAAAGGGTTAACTACTTCAGATGACTATGGATCTCCAATATTTATTGATGGCTCCCCATTGAGTTAGATATTTTGATTTGAGGGAGCTATTATTTTTAAACAGTTTTAATTTTTTGGCAATACTTTAATCTAACTCAGCTCTTTTATCGCTCTACTTATCCCATCTAAACTAAGCGCATACATGCGATTGTTCATTAGCTTTTTTATAAAGCCAATTGATTGATAGTACAGCTAATGCTCAACGAGTTATGAGTTTAGCCAATCTAGTTTAATTGTTACTCATTTGAGTAAACAACAATTTCATCAGAATTTGGTGATTTATAAAATCCAACATTTTTTGATTGCTTACCCATGAAATCAATAGCATATTTCATCTCTGCAATTGTTCTTACTGTAGAAAATTTATCTTTAAAACATGCTGAGAATTCGTATGTGAAAGATGTTGACTGATCATAACCTCCCAGCTCTAAAAGGTTATATTCAGTAAAAGGATCTGGCCCTAAAATTTGATGAGAGGTAATAAAAGGCACCCTAGAGTCTTGTGATTTCCAATCATTCAAGCATTTAGCTTCAACATTGCTTGCTAATAAATAAATGCTTTCATCCTTTTTAGAGTCACTTATAAAGATAGTAATAAAAACCATATTTATAATAAGTGATGCAAACAAAACTAATTTTAATATATTCCTATTATTCATTTTAACTCAGCTCTTTTATCGCTTTACTTATCCCATCTAAACTCAGCGCATACATGCGGTTGTTCATTAGCTCTTTTATAAAGCCAATTGATTGATAGTACGGCCAGTGTTCAACGGATTGTGGGTTGAGCCAAGCGACTTTATCAAAGTGGTTGGTGATTCGTGATAACCATACACTGCCGGGCTCTTCATTGTAGTGTTCTACCGAGCCGCCCGCATAAGCTATTTCGTAAGGTCCCATAGTGGCATCGCCAACAAATATTACTTTATAGTCGCTGGTAAATTTATTAATCAGCGTCATGGTGTCTATTACGTTTGAGTGGCGCCGCGCATTGTCTTGCCAAACGTGCTCGTATAAACAGTTATGAAAGTAGTAAAACTCTAAGTGCTTAAACTCACTGTGGGCGGCGCTAAATAGCTCTTCGCAGGTATGAATGTAGTCATCCATTGAGCCGCCAATATCAAATAGCATCAACACTTTTACGGCATTATGGCGCTCGGGTGCCATTTTTACATCAAGCATGCCGCCTTGTTTTGCAGTAGCGCGAATAGTCTCGTTTAAATCAAGCGTGTCGCTTGCGCCAGTGCGGGCAAACTTTCGTAACTTTTTAAGGGCGAGTTTAACTGTGCGCGAACTAATTTCTCTGTCGGTGTCGAGGTTTTTGTATTCTCGTTTATCCCACACTTTTACCGCTTGGCGGTTACGGTTGCCGTCTTGCCCTATACGCACACCTTCTGGGTTATAGCCGTATGCACCAAAAGGTGATGTGCCGCCAGTGCCCACCCATTTATTGCCGCCTGCGTGGCGTTTTTGTTGCTCTTCTAAACGCTCTTTTAGGGTTTTCATAAGCTCGTCGAGCCCACCCATAGCTTTTAGCTGAGCTTTTTCTTCATCGCTTAAGTTTTTTTCAAACTCTTTACGTAGCCAATCTTCAGGTAAGTTGTGCTGTTGCTTTAAACTCTCGAGTAAATCAAGGTCGGCAATACCGCTAAAGTAGTCGCTAAAAGCTTTGTCGAATCGATCAAAGTGCGTTTCATCTTTTACCATTATGGTGCGTGCTAAATGGTAAAAGGCGTCTACGTCGGCAAATATAACGCCTTTTTTTAAGGCGTTAATTAAATCAAGTAGCTCGCGCAGGCTTACAGGCAAGCGGTATTCACGCAGTTTGAAGAAAAACGCAATCAACATCTTAACGGCGGCTCATAAAGGCAAGTTTTTCGATTAGGCTTATGTCTTGCTCATTTTTAAGTAATGCGCCAAACATGGGCATTAAACCACCTTTTTTAGCTTTGTCGTGCAGTGTTTTAGCGTCTATGTCTTCAGCCATTAAAAGCTTTAACCAGTCGAGTAATTCGCTGGTGGATGGCTTCTTTTTAAGGCCGTTAGCTTCACGCAGATTAAAAAACACTTCAAGTGCTTGGCGTACTAAATCCTGTTTAACGTTAGGGTAGTGCACGTCAATAATTTGCTGCATTTCATCGCTGCTAGGAAAATCAATGTAATGAAAAAAGCAGCGGCGTAAAAATGCGTCCGGTAATTCTTTTTCATTATTGGAAGTGATGATCACAATAGGGCGCTCTTTTGCGACAATACGCTCATTAGTTTCGTAAACATGAAACTCCATTTTATCGAGCTCAAGTAGTAAGTCGTTTGGGAACTCTATGTCGGCTTTGTCTATTTCATCAATTAAAAGCACTGGGCGTTTGCCGTTAAGCTCTGCATATGTAAACGCTTGCCAAAGCTTACCTTTAACGATGTAGTTGCCAATATTGTGTACACGCTCGTCACCTAATTGGCTGTCGCGCAGGCGCGAAACCGCGTCGTACTCGTATAAGCCTTGCTGTGCTTTAGTGGTCGATTTTATATGCCACTGAATAAGCGTGGTATCTAAGCTTTTAGCCAACTCCTCAGCCAGCATGGTTTTACCTGTGCCTGGTTCGCCTTTAATTAAAAGTGGTTTTTCGAGCATAATGGCGGCATTTACTGCCTGTTTTAGCGAGCTGCTTGCGATGTAATTGTCAGTAGAATTAAATTGCACGGTGTACCCTTGTCTGGTCTGAGGAGTAAGTTATTTTGTTATAATGCCATAGTTAAACGGCAGGTCCAAGGTAGGCAAAACGCGGTATGACCTCACCGTCTTTTTCAATAGTTTCTAAAAACATACTAAGTGGGCGCGCCCAGATTCCAAATTCACCATAGAGTGCTTGGTAAATCACAAGTTGTTCCTCGGTTTCGCTATGGGTGGCAACGTGAATAACTTTGTATTGCGGCCCTTTGTAGTGTTGGTACATACCTGGTTTGAGGGAAAGTGGTTTTATTGCTGTAGTCATGTTTTGATCTCTTGTATAATTTGGCTTTGCACTTTTAATGTTAACTAATTTGCCAACACTATGAACTATATTATCCTAGATGATTACAAAAAAGCATGGGTTTTTCGTCATAAAGACTTACCTGTATCTGATGAAGACGCAGCAAAAATAAAGCCTATGGGCGATGAGCGTGCAGCCGTACTTTGGACAACCATGGTGAGCCGTGAGTTTGACCACCCAGATTTTTTTGAAGACACCGATTGGTGCGGACAAGAAAAAAGCTTTAGCCAAGAAGTAGATTGGCAAGATGCATGGGAAAATGGTGATGCGCAACCACCAGAAGCAATCTTAACTTTTTTAGATTGGGAAGCTAATACCACGGTTTATTTTTGTATGGCGCGCGATAATATTATCGAAACGACGTTTGATGTATTTAAACGCAATTGGCAAAACTTTATGTTTTTAGCCGATGGCAGTTTATTGATCGGTAAAAAGCGTAATACGGTTGTGCAATTTTTAGAATCAGGTAAAGCAAAATTAGGTGAAAAGCCAAGCGCTTAAATAGTGCGCTGCGCTTAAAAAATACTCAATACTGTGTTATAAAACATTTACCTGAATATTTTTGAGTATAGCTATTGGTCGCTAAAAATCAGTCACTTGGTGCTCAGCAGCAAGTTGAAATTTGGCAAACTGATGCACAAAAAGTGTTGTATGCACAATTGTGTAATGCGTTTTATCAGCGTGAGGTTCAGCGATTAGTTGCAGAGCCTAATGCCGAGAAATTGCGCCGCCAGTTAAAAAGCCTACCTTATTATATTGAGCGAGCGGCAACGTTAGTAGCTAATGGCGACACGCCTTTTACGCTGGATGCGCAAAACGGGACGTGGCTTGAAAAGCAAAAACCGACTCCACCCGATGTGAATGTTCACGCTAATGAACTTTTTTATCAAACGTATGCCAAAGTGGGGCTTATAGTGCCCGTTATATTGCATGGTTACGATCAGGTGCGCCTTAGAATAGATAGCATTGATCAGTTAGGTGAAAATAAGTTGCATTGCAATGAGCTCGGTTGGTTTGATTTTTTAGGTAATGGGCTCGAGCAACAAAATGCTCAGCTAATAAAGCCAAGTAAAGTGAGTTTAACGGGGGCATGTTGTGGGCACCAGTGGCAATTTTCGAAGCGTTGTATGCCACGGGTTTTATCACTACGTGAAATGCTTTTAGCGGGTAGTATTAATTGGCGCAATCTAAAGCGCCCCTTAGCGTATGAAAGTTAAGGTATTTGGAATTTAAAATAAGGAGTGTTAAATGCGTATTTTTCAAGTTGGCTTACTGTGCTTAGCACTGTTTGTACAATACAGATTATGGTTTGGTCATAATGGTTTACAAGACTACACACGGCTAAAAGGTGCTGTTGCATCGCATCAACAAACCAACGAAAAGCTCATTAAACGAAATAAAGTGCTTAAAGCAGATATTGAAGATTTAAAGCTTGGCCAAGAAGGCATTGAAGAGCGTGCACGCAACGAATTGGGAATGATTAAACCGGACGAAACATTTATTCGTGTTTTACCGGGCAAACAATATGACAAATAAACAGACTATTGCTGCAATTGTTCCTGCAGCGGGTGTTGGCAGTAGAATGCAGCACAATGCGCCTAAGCAATACATACAATTAGCTGGTAAAACTATTTTAGAGCATACCTTAGCTAAACTTTCTCAATTACCCCAATTAAGCTCTATTGTTGTTGCCCTCAGCGACAGCGACCCCTATTTTGACGAACTCCCACTGCTTGATAATCGCATTGTGCGAGCCAGTGGTGGAAAAGAGCGAGCAGATTCAGTACTCAATAGCTTACTTTTTTTAGCACCTAACCCGCCTACGTGGGTATTAGTACATGATGCTGCGCGCCCATTAGTTAATATTAGTGATATAGAGCGTTTAATTGATGAATGTATACGCGCTGATGAAGGCGGTATTTTAGCGAGTAAAGTAAAAGACACCATAAAACGCGGACACGAGTACAGCGAACAAACTGTACCTCGCGATGACTTATGGCAAGCACTTACCCCGCAGTTTTTTAAATATGACGAGCTTAAAAGTGCACTTCAAAACGCATTAGCGAGTGGAGTAACTATTACCGATGAAGCCAGCGCAATTGAATGGGCAGGCAAACCAGTAAAGCTTGTAGCGGGTCGCAGCGATAATATTAAAATAACCACGCCAGAGGATTTAGACCTGGCTGGGTTTTTACTACATAAACAACAAAACGAGAGTGCATTATGATTCGAATTGGCCATGGTTTTGACGTACATAAATTTGGTGGCGAAGGCCCTTTGACTATTTGTGGTGAAAAAATTGATTATCCACAGGGCTTTTTAGCGCACTCAGATGGCGATGTGGCTATTCATGCATTATGCGATGCTATTTTAGGCTCGCTTGCAATGGGCGATATTGGCAAGCACTTCCCCGATACGGCAAGCGAGTATGAAAATATCGACAGCCGTATTTTACTTCGCCATGTAGTTGGCTTAGCTAAAGAGCAAGGTTATGTACTTGGCAATGGCGATGTAACTATTGTTGCACAGGCGCCTAAAATGCTGCCACACATTCAAGCTATGCGCGCTAATTTAGCCAGCGATTTAAATTGTGACCTTTCGCAAATTAACGTTAAAGCCACTACTACCGAAAAGCTAGGCTTTGAAGGGCGCAGGGAAGGTATTTCGAGCCATGCTGTGGTTATTATGAGTAAAGAGTTTACGAGTACAAAAAGCGCATGAGCGATTTAAATTATTTATACGGTGCACCGCTTTCTAAAGCTGATTTTAAAACCACCGCTGAAGATTTTATGGTTGATGAAGACCTAGGTATAGAATTTACCGGCAGTGGCGAACACGTGTGTTTGCAGGTGGTTAAAAAAGGCGAAAATACGCAATACGTTGCAAAGCTAATTGCACAACGTGCGGGTGTGTCACCACGAGACGTAAGCTACGCAGGTATGAAAGATCGCCACGGTGTGTGCTCGCAGTGGTTTAGCGTAAAAGTACCGATTAAAAAGCCTATCGATTTTAGTGATTTAAATAGCGAGAGTATTTTTATTGTGTCGCAACAGCGCCACGACCGTAAATTACGTACGGGTTGCCACAAGGGGAATAAATTTACTATTACGCTGCGTAATGTAACCAAGCCCCTTGATATTCTATGCCGTATTAATGCCGTGCGCGCAGGTGTGCCAAATTACTTTGGCGAACAACGTTTTGGGCATGGCGGTCATAACTTAGTAATGGCAGAAAAAATGTTTGCAGGTGAGCGTATTCGCGATAAAAAGTTACGCGGTATCATTATTTCAGCAGCACGCTCACATGTGTTTAATCAGTTAGTAAGCCTGCGTGTTAAAGAGCATGGTTTAGCTAAAACAATGCACCGTGAAGTATTTATGCTTAGCGGCAGTAACGCATTTTTTGAAGATGCAATTAACGACGAAAACATAGAACGACTAGCCACTGGCGATATTATGATGTCGGCACCTATGGTAGGTAAAAGCGAAAAAGGTTTGACCGAGCAAGAGAAAGTATGGCTCGAACCATATCAAGCATGGTGTGATGGTTTAGGTGAGCTAGGTCTTAAAAATGAGCGCAGAATGCTGCGTTTAATTCCGCAAAACTTAACGGTTGAGACCATAGATGAAACCAGTTTAAAACTGAGTTTTGGTTTGCCTAAAGGGTGTTTTGCAACCGCATTATTACGTGAGCTGGTGGATTACACAGATGCAAGCCCACGAGAGCGCAAAGAAAAGGATAATGGCATAAATGAAGATACTGTTAAGTAACGACGATGGCGTAAATGCTAAAGGCATTGCGGTTTTATATCAGGCGCTTATACAAATTGCAGATGTAACCCTTGTTGCACCTGATCGCAACTGTAGTGGCGCTAGTAATTCTTTAACATTAATGAACCCGCTGCGAGCTACAACGCTCGAAAATGGTTTTATGTCGGTTAATGGCACGCCTACTGATTGCGTACATTTAGGTGTAAACCAGTTAGCTGGTGAAAAACCAGATCTAGTTGTTGCAGGCATTAACCATGGTGCCAATTTAGGCGACGATACGCTTTATTCTGGTACCGTTGCCGCTGCAACTGAAGGTCGCCATTTAGGCTTACCTGCAATTGCGGTATCGCTTTGCTCACATAAGGGCGAGCATTTTGAAACAGCCGCCGCGGTTACCGTAAATATTATTAAAGGCTTGGCTTCGCACCCGCTGCCAAAAGATCAAATAATAAATATTAATGTGCCAGATATTCCATTAAGTGAATTAAAAGGGGTGCAAGTAACACGCCTAGGCGCTCGCCACAAAGCCGAAACCATGACCAAACAAACCGATCCTTGGGGTCGAGATATTTATTGGTATGGATCGCTGGGCATAGAAAGCGATGCAGGTGAGGGTACCGACTTTTACGCAATCAATAACGGTTATGCCTCTGTTACGCCATTGAGTGTTGATATGACAGCCAAAGATAGCTTAAAAGCCGTAGGAGACTGGTTAGCCGATTTGGAGATTAATCGTGCTCGCTAATTATACTCGCAGTGCAAAAGCGTTATCTGACTTACTAAAGCGTGAAGGCGTTGAAGATACACAAGTACTCAGTGCTATAGCTGACATTCCTCGCCATATTTTTATAGATGATGTGCTAAAACATAAAGCCTATGAAAATACAGCGTTACCTATTGGGCAAGGGCAAACTATTTCTCAGCCTTATATAGTAGCGCGCATGACAGAGTTGCTTAGGCTTGCTGGTGTACGCGATAAAGTATTGGAGATTGGCACTGGCTCTGGCTATCAAACTGCAATATTAGCTAAAACGTTTACTAAGGTTTACTCGGTAGAGCGTATTAAAACACTTCAGTGGCAGGCAAAACGCAGGTTGCAGCAACTCGATTTATATAATGTAACCATGAAGCATGGCGATGGTTGGCAAGGCTGGCAATCACAAGCACCGTTTGATGGTATTATAGTGACTGCTGCGGCCTCTAAAGTACCGCAAGACTTACTTGAACAGTTAGCCGATGGCGGCGTGTTATTAGCCCCAATTGGTGAGAGTGATCAAAAATTAATAATGGTTATCCGCAAAGGCGATAATTATAAAGAGCATGTTATTGCTCCCGTTAGATTTGTGCCGCTAGTACCTGGCGATATTGAATAGGAATTCATTTTGAAGTTGTTTACCAAGTTATACGATATGGCCCTAGTGTGGGCAAAACACCGTCATGCAGAACGTTATTTAGCTGCAATGAGCTTTGCAGAGTCAGTTTTTTTTCCAATACCACCCGATGTAATGCTTGCACCTATGTCGCTTGCGCAACCTAAAAAAGCATGGCGCTTTGCAAGCTTTGCCACAATAGCGTCGGTTTTTGGTGGCATAATTGGCTACTTACTCGGTTTTTGGTTATTCGAACCGGTTGTTGAGCCATTAATTGCACAAATGCACTGGCAAGAAAAGTTTGATATCGCATTAAATTGGTTTAAAGATTACGGTGTTTGGGTTGTGTTTTTAGCTGGTTTTTCGCCTATACCGTATAAAGTATTTACAATTGGCGCAGGTGTTTTGCAAATGGCATTTTTGCCATTTTTACTCGCATCAGCTATTGGGCGCGGTGCACGTTTCTTTTTAGTTTCAGCTTTAATGAAGTGGGGCGGGGCTAAAATGGAAGCAAAATTACGTCAGTATATTGAAATACTTGGTTGGGGATTAGTGGTATTAATTGTACTAGCGTACTTTTTATTGCGTTAAGCGTTAAAAATATCAATTGTCTAATTTGGGAGAAAAATACAATGAATAAACAGTTTTTACTGTATGTGACTATATTTATTAGTATTTTTCTCTTTGGTTGTTCTTCTCGCCATATTCCAGCACCTGTTAGCAGCCTAAATAATAATGTTAATGATTTAGGTCATACTATTAACATTAATGGAAGTAGTTATAAAGTGCAAAGAGGAGATACGCTTTATTCTATCGCTTTTAGTGCCGGGCAGGATTTTAGGTTACTAGCAAAAAACAACTCAATTCCATCACCTTACACCATTTTTCCTGGGCAAAATATCTCCTTAATCCCTAAGCCTGAAAAAATTAAAAGGGATGAAAAATATACGAACTTGAGTAAAAAGTCTATAAAAAACACACAAAAAAATAACATAATATTAAAGAAAGAGCTTGATCCCCCAAAACAACGAGAGTATGTTCAGAAACAAGCCAGTAACAAAGTTAGTAATACTAAACGTTTGTCGAGCAGTAAAGTTAAATGGTCTTGGCCTGCAAAGGGCAAAATTACCAAACGCTTTTCTAATAAGGAAAACGGTTATAAAGGTTTACAGATTACTAATCGCAAAGGGGCTTCAGTCTTAGCTGCGGCACAAGGAACAGTGGTATACGCGGGTAACGCTCTTCGAGGATACGGTAGTTTAATCATATTGAAACATAATGATGATTACCTAAGTGCTTATGCACATAACTCGAAATTACTTGTTAAAGAAAAGCAGAAGGTTAAGGCAGGACAAAAAATAGCAGAAATTGGTAATTCAGAGTCTCCGGTCACCGCGCTTCGTTTTGAAATTCGCTACCGAGGGCAAGCTGTCAATCCTGCTAAATACCTACCCTAATTTTTAGGTATTGATAATTGCTCGGGAGAAGGCTTATGGCTAGCGCAGCAAAACTTGACACACACACTACGACTGACGAAAAATTCGATGACATCGCTGCTGATGAAAGCACAACTCTACTAGATAAAGTAGAAGATGATGAAATTTTTGCTAAAGAAGAAGTCACTAAAAATCTTGATGCAACCCAACTTTATTTAGGCGAAATTGGTTTTTCTCCTTTGCTTAGTGCAGAAGAAGAAGTGTTTTTTTCTCGTAAATCACTTAGAGGTTGTGAAGCCTCACGCAAACGTATGATTGAAAGTAACCTACGTTTAGTTGTTAAAATAGCACGCCGTTACAACAACCGCGGCCTGGCTTTACTCGATTTAATTGAAGAAGGGAACTTAGGTTTAATCCGCGCAGTTGAAAAATTTGACCCTGAGCGTGGCTTTAGATTTTCAACTTACGCTACATGGTGGATACGTCAAACAATTGAACGTGCCATTATGAATCAAACTCGCACCATTCGCTTACCTATTCATGTAGTTAAAGAACTTAATGTTTATTTACGTACAGCTCGAGAATTAACTCAAAAACTTGACCATGAGCCAACAGCTGACGAAATTGCAGCTTGCCTAGATAGACCCGTTGAAGACGTAACTAAAATGCTACGTTTAAACGAAAGAATTGCATCAGTAGACATGCCGATTGGTGGTGAAAACGACAGTGTTTTACTTGATATCATTCCTGATGAAAAAAGTGCTGGCCCTGAAGGCGAAGTACAAAACAATGATATTAATAAGCATATTGTAGATTGGTTAGGTGAATTGAATCCTAAACAACGCGAAGTGTTAGCACGTCGATTTGGATTGCTTGGCTACGAGCCATCTACACTTGAAGATGTAGGCCGCGAAATAGGCTTAACACGTGAACGTGTAAGACAAATTCAGGTAGAAGCATTACGTCGTCTAAAAGACATTTTGCAACAAGAAGGTTTAAGTACAGATAGCTTGTTTAATCAGTTTTCGTAACAGCTTAAATAATTTAAAAGACTATGTGTGTTAAAAAGCCGAAGAATTTATTCTTCGGCTTTTTTATGCTTGTAAATTAGATGATATAAATTATACCAATCTGCTTATATACGGGGTCTATTTAACGTTAAGGAAATTACGCTAGAACTAGGCAAAAATTTTTGTATCTAGTTGTTCTAAATAAAAAATTTCTAACGACGTTATAGTGCAATTTAATTCGTTAAATTGATCAAAGATTTATGCAGGTTGGTATTACAACAATGCTTTTAGTTTATATAATAAATCGTGCGCTTGGCGTGGCGATAAATTATCAGGGTCAATTGCGCTTAATTGTTCTTCTACTTCAGAAGGGGCACTTTGTGCAATTTCGTTATTAAAAGTAAAGGCTTGTTGCTCTGTATTTGGTGCAGTAACGCTTTGATGATTTTCAAGTAACTTAAGTTTTTGCTTTGCTTGTGCAATCACAGCTTTAGGAACTCCTGCAAGGGCAGCTACTTGTAAGCCAAAGCTTTTACTTGCAGCGCCGTCGAGAACTGTATGCATAAAGGCGATTGTATCGTTATGCTCTATTGCATCAAGGTGCACGTTTACCAGACCTGTTGTTTGTTCAGCAAGTTCTGTTAACTCAAAGTAGTGCGTTGCAAACAATGTTTTAGCTGATATTTTTGACGCTAAATGATCGGCTGTTGCATACGCAAGCGAGAGCCCATCATAGGTACTTGTACCACGACCAATTTCATCCATTAATACCAAAGACTGCGCCGTGGCATTATTTAAAATAGTCGCTGTTTCGGTCATTTCTACCATGAAGGTTGAGCGACCTGATGCTAAATCATCGCTAGCACCAATACGTGTAAATATGCGATCAATATTACCTATTTTAGCGCTGTCTGCAGGTACATAACTGCCAATGTGAGCCATTAGTACAATAAGTGCTGTTTGGCGCATATAGGTTGATTTACCGCCCATGTTTGGACCCGTAATAATCAACATTTTACGTTGGCTGTTTAATTCAACAGGGTTAGCAATAAACGGTTCTTTCATTACTTGTTCAACAACAGGGTGACGACCTTGCTTAATGCTTATATTGTCGTTATCGCACAGTTCTGGTTTTGCATAATTGAGTGCAAATGCACGTTCGGCCAAGTTATTTAACACGTCTAAATCGGCCAGTGCTGCTGCCATCATTTGCAGCTGTTCAATATGTGGAGCGATAAATCTGAACAGCTCTTCGTATAGTTGCTTTTCAAGCGCTAAGGCTTTTGATTGGCTACCAAGTACTTTATCTTCGTGCTCTTTAAGCTCAGGAATAATATAGCGTTCGTTATTTTTGAGCGTTTGGCGACGAATGTAGTCGGCTGGCACTAAGTGGGCATTGGCGCGGCTTACTTCAATAAAAAAGCCATGTACGCGATTATAACCAATTTTAAGCGTGCTAATGCCCGTGCGTTCGCGTTCACGCAGCTCTAGTTGATCAAGTACATCGGTTGCACCTTTACTTAAGTTACGCCATTCATCAAGTTCACTGTTGTAACCAGGGGCAATAACGCCACCGTCACGAATAAGTACAGGAGGGTTATCAATAACAGCGCGCTCTAATAACTCCTGTAAATCAGGGAGTTCAGGTGAGTTTTTGATAATACCCGCTATACGAGGATCGTTAGCATCACCTAACAAAGTATGCAGTGGTGCAAGTGCTTGTAATGCACTGCGCAGGCGAGTTAAATCGCGGGGACGAGCAGTACATAAAGCTAAGCGTGCAATAACACGCTCTACATCACCAATGTCTTTTAATGACTCATGCAATTCACCACAAAGCTGTACATCTAAAATAGCGCTAATTGCATTTAAACGAGAATTTAGCTCATCTTTGTTACGCACCGGAGTATGAATACGGCGCTTAAGTAAGCGAGAACCCATAGGTGTTGCTGTTTTATCAAGTACTTGAGCAAGGGTGTTTTCAAACCCGCCTGATAAATTAACGGTAAGCTCTAAATTTTTACGCGTTGCGGCATCTAAAATAACAGCGTGTTCGTTATGCTCAAGCGTAATTGCACGAATATGTGGCAGTGCAATACGCTGTGTATCTTTTACGTATTGCATCAGGCAACCGGCAGCAACAAGCGCGCTGTGGGCTTTATCAACACCAAAACCTACTAAATCTTTAGTACCAAACTGATCGCATAATAAGTGCTGAGCCGTATCTAAGTCGAACTCCCACTCTGGGCGACGACGAGCGCCTTTTATATGCTCAATTAAATGAAAATTTTCAAAGCTTTCGCTATACAAAAGTTCTGCTGGCGATAGGCGTTGAATAGTTGAGCTAAAGGCTTCGTCGGTATTTACTTCAACAATGTTAAAGCGACCTGAGTTAATATCAAGGTATGCAATGCCATATAGGCCTTTTTTACTTTGCCAAACGCTAGTAAGTAAGTTGTCTTGTCGTTCTTGTAAAAGCGCTTCGTCAGAAATTGTACCGGGTGTAACTATACGAACAACTTTTCGATCGACAGGGCCTTTACTGGTTGCGGGATCCCCAACTTGTTCGCAAATAGCGACTGATTCACCCATTTGAACTAGGCGTGCTAAGTAGTTTTCTACGGCATGATAAGGCACGCCCGCCATAGGGATAGGATCGCCACCGGCTTTACCGCGATGAGTTTGCGAAATATCGAGTAATTGAGCGGCGCGTTTAGCGTCATCAAAAAAGAGTTCGTAAAAATCGCCCATACGATAAAACAATAAAATATCGCGATGCTCTGATTTTATTTTTAGATACTGCTGCATCATAGGGGTTTGTTGTTTTATAGTGTGTGGTGCATAAAGATCAAACGACATGTATTTACCCAAAGGCTGAATATGGAATTACATCAAGAGATTAAAACACTTGCTGCGCAATTAGGCGCTATTTTAACGGATAAATGCTTATGGATCACTAGTGCTGAGTCATGTACTGGTGGCGGAGTGAGTTATGCCCTTACAGATACGCCCGGAAGCTCTGCTTATATTGACCGCGCATTTGTGACTTACAGCAACCAAGCAAAGCAAGATTTGCTAAATGTAAGTGCAAGCACATTAGCAAAGTACGGTGCTGTGAGCGAACAAACAGTGCGTGAAATGGCATTAGGTGCTATTAAAGCAACAAATGCAAATATATCTATAGCTGTATCGGGTATTGCAGGACCTGGCGGGGCAACTGATGGCAAACCTGTGGGACTTGTGTACTTTGGCATACAAATTAATGACAAAGTACTGACCTTTAAACAAGTATTCTCTGGCGATAGGGCTCAAGTTAGACTGCAAGCTATTGTATTTGCATTGAAAAGTGTAATAGATGAGATAAAATAAAAAAATTAGCTTGATACTGTGATTTCATACAGTATACTTGATTCCATTAGCTGGATTTGGAGAATAAAATGAACGATAACAAACAAAAAGCGTTGGACGCAGCACTATCACAAATTGAACGTCAATTTGGTAAAGGCTCAATTATGAAATTGGGTGATAACAAAGCGTTAAACATTGAATCTGTATCTACAGGCTCATTAGGTATTGATATTGCTTTAGGCATAGGTGGTTTACCTATGGGACGTATTGTTGAAGTATACGGACCTGAGTCATCTGGTAAAACAACGCTTACTTTACAAGTTATCGCAGAAGCACAAAAAGAAGGCAAAACATGTGCCTTTATTGATGCTGAGCATGCTCTAGATCCAGTATATGCCCAAAAATTGGGTGTAAATATAGATGAATTATTTGTATCTCAACCAGATACAGGTGAGCAAGCACTAGAAATTTGTGACATGTTAGTACGCTCAAGCGCAGTAGATGTTGTTGTAATTGACTCGGTTGCTGCACTAACACCAAAAGCTGAAATTGAAGGCGACATGGGCGACTCGCACATGGGCTTACAAGCACGTTTAATGTCGCAAGCATTACGTAAGCTTACTGGTAACATTAAACGCTCTAACACGTTATGTATTTTCATTAACCAAATCCGTATGAAAATTGGTGTTATGTTTGGTAACCCAGAAACAACAACGGGTGGTAATGCACTTAAGTTTTACGCATCGGTACGTATTGATATTCGTCGTATTGGTTCTGTTAAAGAAGGCGATGAAGTTGTTGGTAACGAAACTCGCGTTAAAATTGTTAAAAACAAAGTAGCGCCGCCGTTTAAACAAGCTGAATTTATCATCATGTATGGTGAAGGTATTTCTAAGCAAGGCGAGCTAATTGACCTAGGCGTTAAGCATAAAATTGTTGAAAAAGCAGGTGCTTGGTATAGCTACTGTGGCAACAAGGTTGGCCAAGGTAAATCTAACTCAATTAAGTTTTTGAAAGAAAACCCAGAAATTGCAGATGAGATTGAAGGCAAGTTACGCGAAATGCTTTTATTAAAAGCAACTATTGAACCAGATGATGGTGAAGATAAGTTGGGCGATGACGCTGATCTTTAACAGCCTCAAAATGAGTTTTTAAGCTTGATTTGACCCGAGCTTTAAAAAGCGTTAATCAGTAATGATTAGCGTTTTTTTGTTATTAAAAACTTAAAGTAGATAACCTGAGCTCTGGATAATAAATCTATCTCGAGCAGCTATTTTCAGCGCTAACTGCGTTGAATTTACTTACAATAGGCCAGCTATTGACGCGTAAATTCGCCTTGTTTCCACTGAAAATCTCTGGCTAGAGAAAATAAATTTAAATACCACTATGATTCAATACGTTAGTAAATCTCTTAACCAGAGTTTAGGTTAGATAAAAATAAAAACGACACATTAAAAATGTGTCGTTTTTTAATTTAACCGCAAAAATCTACAGCCTTTAATTAATCAAATATATTTATAACTGCCAATTTACAGATAGAGCGTAGTTACGCGGTGCACCGTAGTAACCTTGTTCCCAGTATAGGCTGTGCAAATATTTTTCACCTGTGGTGTTATTAACGTTGAAAGTGACTCCTACGTTATCTGTAATTTTGTAAGTGGCCATTAAATCAAGTAACCCGTATGCATCTTGGTTGGTAGTAACACTTGCAATACCATTAGCATCTTTAACTTGAACTCGGCTAGTTGAATCCTGCCAGCGATAGTTTGCACCAAATGATAAGCCATCAACTAAAGGCACTTGGTAGGTTGCGGCCACTTTAAGTTGGTTTTCTGGTGTGTAATCTTTTACTAAATCATCACCATCAATATTTAAATTACTAAAGCTAATACTTGCACTTAAATCATCTGTAAATTTACCACTTAACTCTACTTCAAAACCATTACTACTAATGCCATCAGCTGCATAATAACGCGTATCACTTGGTAATGAGTTAGCTATAGCAACAGCAAGGCCATCTTGTTTTGCATCAAAATAAGCAAACGTTACAAATAACTGGTCGTCTAGAAGCTGTGCTTTGACACCTATTTCGCTACTTTTGCCAGTAACAGCAGGTAGTTGATTGGCATTTATGTCTAGTTCTTTTTGCGGTACAAATGTTTCTGTATAGCTTGCATAAGCCGATAGAGATTCGTTAAAGTCGTACACTGTACCAATGTACGGTATTAGCTCAGAGTCACTTCGAGTTTGAGCAACGCCATAGGCTGTGCCTTTTGTTTCCCAATCGGTATAACGCACGCCAGCGAGCACACTTAAAGGCTCACTTAATTTAATGCGAGTAGATATGTAAGCTGATTTTTGCTCGTTAGTAATATCACTACCATTTACGCCATCAACAAGTGTTGCCTCTGGTACTACACCATCCCACGTTTTAAGTGATGGCATATCTGGAAAACCATTGCCTGTAGTGTAATCGTAAAGAGACTGCTCGTTGTAATCCATTTTAGCTTGGCTAACACCAAATGATAGGTCGTGCTCTTGATTAAATAAATCAAACTTACCACTGGCGTATAAATCAAATAAGTCATGCTTATCTTCGTAATCATAACGGCTAGCATAACCTGTTAAACCAAGTTCAGTATCTCTATCAGGGGTACCGTATACGTAGAACAGCTCTGAGTTTTGCTTGTTTTCGATGTGAGCATAGCGTGCTCTAGCCACCCATGTTGCTGATAAGTTTTGTTCAAGCGTTACATATACTTGCTCTGCACTGTTATCCCAGTAAGACCAATCAGCAGCAGTACTGGTTGATTCGTCATAGTTAGTTGGTGAGCCGTCGGTGTAATAAAGAGGTAGTGCCCCCCAAAGTGGGCTATTAGCATCTTTTTGTTGGTTAACGTAGTTAACGCTTAATAATGTGCTGTCTGTTAATTTGCCTTCGTAGGCTAAATAAATAATTGTTTTATCTGTTTCGTAGCGATCTAGGTATGAATCAGCTTTTTGCTTTGTAAATACAGCACGTACGGCGTGTTCTTCATTTATTGGCGTAGATACATCTAAATCTAAACGTTTTTTATTCCATGAGCCATACGAGGCTGATGCATTTGCTTGTGTTGTGTAAGTTGGCTTTTTTAAAACCATATTTACAGTTGCAGAAGGATTACCGGCACCGGTCATTAAGCCATTAGCGCCACGAACTATTTCTACACGGTCATAAATTGAAGTATCAAGACTGCCTTGAATAGATCCAGAGCTTTGTGGAATACCTAAGCCATCAACTTGAAAGTTAGTAATTTCAAAGCCACGAGCTTTAAAGTAAGTGCGATCTGTTTCTATTTGCTCTACTGTTACGCCGGGGGTGCTTTCAAGTACTGAGTTTATATCGTCTAGTGAAAAGTCGTCCATTAATGCGCGTGATACTACCGAGATTGACTGTGGTGTTTCTTTAATTGTTAGACCTAGTTTGGTAGCTGATTGCGCTTCTTCTGTTATGTAGTTTTTGTGATGTTGACCATATACCGCAATTTTTTCGAGAGGTTCATCTTTTACAGTTGCTTCATCAGCAAGTGCATAACCAGATAGAATTAAAGAAGTAGCAAAGCTTAATTTAGATAAACGCAAAACTTGAGGGGACGACATAAGTTTTTCCAGTTAGTTCAAAAAGAAGTGCGTAACTTAATCTAAATGATATCGATTTGCAATTAGGTTGTGTGTTTTTACCTATTATTATTCTATTTTGTTGGATTTTAGCGTCACATAAAGAGATTATGGGTACGAATTGATGAATTATATAGAACTTAATATCCCTTATAAAAAAGCGGCCTAGGCCGCTTTTTTAAAGTAGTTAGCTTTTTAGTTATTAAAAAGAGTATTTAACAGAGAACTGTAAGCGATCTAGATCGCCATCTACGCCACTTTCAGTTTCACGTTCAGCATGCTTTAGTTCAGCACCAAACGTTAAACGTTTAACGGGTGAGTATAGAATATTTGCGCTGTAGCTTTGGCTTGATTCTGTCGGATCGCCAGAAATAGCTAATAAATCAGTGTTGTTATCAGCGCTAAAGAATGAGTATAAGAACGTTGAGCGCCATTTGCTTGTCCACTTGTGCTGGTAAGCAACAAAACCAGAAGTTGAGTCAATCGCATCTAGTTCATCGCCATTAAGTACTGCACCGTGAGCTACGTTTAAGCCTACGTAACGGCCTAAGCCTTTGCCTTGAGTAAGCATAAATTTAAGGTTGTCTTCACCAAGGTTTATTTTACCCGATGCACTAATACCAAAAGATGTTTCATCGGCATCAACACTGCCTACTTTATAAGTAAGTTGGCGAGCAAGCGCGGCAACAACAATGTTACCCCAATCAGCTTTGTGTGTGTAACGAGCTGTAAAATCGGGTAATGATGCATCATCAGTGACTACCATACCGCTAGTCGTAGAAATTGTACTTTCTGGGTTTTCTAATGAGAAAGACCATGCGCCAGTGGTATATTTAATTTGCGATTGACGCACAAACACAGTGCCTTCAGCAGGCCCTACAAAATCAAGCGTTTCAGCAAGGGCACCCACGTTTTGAAAGTTAGACCACGTTTGACCAAATAACCAACCATCGTAAGTAACAAACGCGTGGCGAATACGTGGTGCGTAAGAGTTTGAAACTCGCTCATTACCGCCAGCAGCCGAGGCTAAAAAATCAATCTCAATTTTAGTCTTAACGGTTTTGCCGTTATCCATTAAAGTTGATGTACCAAAATTAAAGCGTGACTCGCGTGCATGCATATCAAATACTGCATCAGAGCTATTGTCGTCACCAACGGTTAGCGTGCTTGGTACGTAAAAATCACGGCCAACGTTTGTACCAGCCGGTGCACCTGCGGAGTAATCACTCCACATTGTGTCTAGCTTGATGTATCCACCGTAAGTAAATTCGGTATCACCAATTTTTGCAGCAGTTGCCGCGTATGCAGTACTTGATAGTGCACATAGTACAGCGCTTGCTGCCAATGTTTTTAATGGGATAAATTTCATTGTGGTGTCCTTTATAGGCTACTTGTTGTCTGTTACTTTTTTTTTCATGTAAGGTTGTATTACTTGCTACGAGTATTACTTACGAATAAAAAGGGTGTTAATTTAGCTTTTCAATACACATATTGTTTTCATTCGTTAAATAAAGCTTTTATTAAGTACTGCAGTAAATACGTTTATTACAGTACCGAACACTGTTGAATATGCGCAATATTTACTCAATTACCTATTGGTCTATAAGACTAAGGTTTTAGAGTTGATAAGTTTGTATTCACTTACATTTAACGCGTTGTATTATTTATGTAAAAAAATTGAAAGCAGAAGGATTATAAACTACAAATGAGCAAATTGGTGAGGAATACAACTAAGGTCTAATACTTAATAAAGTACTGCTGAGTAATCCTTGATAAGAGCCTAAGGCAAGTAATTTAATGGAGACGAAGATGTCACAAAGTATCTATCCAGTTCCGGCGCATATTAAAGATGCGACTCTTGTAGATAAAAATAAATATAATACGCTTTACAAGCAATCTATTGATGACCCAGAAAGTTTTTGGCGTGAGCATGGCAAACGTCTTGATTGGTCTACCCCTTATACAAAAGTTAAAAACACATCATTCGACAAAGGACATATAAATATTAAATGGTATGAGGATGGCTACCTTAATGCTTCGTACAATTGTATCGATCGTCACTTAAAAACCAAAGCAGACAAAACGGCGCTTATTTGGGAAGGTGACAGCCCATCTCAAAGTGAGAATATTACTTATCAACAATTGCATGATGAAGTGGCTAAGTTTGCCAATGGTTTAAAAAAGCTAGGTGTTCAAAAAGGTGATCGTGTAGCGATTTATATGCCTATGACGCCTCAAGCTGTTTATGCAATGCAGGCTTGTGCACGTATTGGTGCTATTCATTCGGTTGTATTTGGTGGCTTTTCACCTTCTGCGATTGCAGATCGTATTCGAGATTCGGGTGCCAAAATTGTTATTACTTCGGATGAAGGGCGCAGAGCAGGTAATTGTGTTCCATTAAAAGCAAATGTAGATGAAGCGGTAGCGCAAGAAACTGTAACCTCAATTGAGCATGTTATTGTGCACCAATTAACCGGCGGTGAAGTTGATTGGAATGAGCACGATATATGGTGGCATGACCTAGTTGCTGATTTACCAGCAAAGTGTGAACCAGAGCCAATGAACGCTGAAGATCCATTGTTTATTTTATATACATCAGGTTCAACAGGTCAGCCGAAGGGTGTTGTGCATACTACTGGTGGCTACTTAGTTTACTCATCAATGACACATGAATACGTATTTGATTTAAAAGAAGACGATGTGTATTGGTGTAGTGCCGATGTAGGTTGGATCACAGGCCACAGTTACATTGCATACGGGCCATTAGTAAACGGTTGTACACAAGTATTATTTGAAGGTGTACCAACTTATCCAACTGCAGGACGTATGGGCGAAATTGTTGATAAACACGGTGTAACTATTTTATATACTGCGCCTACAGCAATTCGTGCGCTAATGGCGAAAGGTGATGAGCCAACTGCTTCGTCAAATCGCGATAGTTTACGTATTTTAGGCTCGGTTGGTGAGCCAATTAATCCAGAAGCATGGACGTGGTATTACGAGAGTATTGGTAAATCTAATTGTCCGATTGTTGATACGTGGTGGCAAACAGAAACCGGTGGCATAATGATTACGCCTTTACCGGGTGCAACTGATACAAAGCCTGGCTCTGCAACCCATCCATTTTTTGGTATTGCGCCAGCATTATTTGATGCTGAAGGTAATACACTCGAAGGTGCCGTAGATGGTAATTTAGTTATTTTAGATAGTTGGCCATCGCAAGCGCGAACTGTTTATGGCGACCATGAACGTTTTGAACAAACTTATTTTAGCGCCTACCCAGGTGTTTACTTTACTGGTGATGGGTGTCGTCGTGATGAAGACGGTTATTACTGGATCACAGGACGTGTGGACGATGTACTTAACGTATCAGGTCATCGCTTAGGTACTGCGGAGATTGAAAGTGCTCTTGTATCACATCCAGCAGTAGCAGAAGCCGCTGTTGTAGGTTACCCGCATGATATTAAAGGCCAAGGTATTTATGTTTATATTACGCCAAATGAAGGTGTAACAGTAAGCGATGAGTTAACCAAAGAGGTACGTAACTGGGTTCGTAAAGAGCTTAGCCCAATAGCATCACCAGATATGATTCAATGGTCTCCAGGTTTACCTAAAACGCGCTCAGGCAAGATTATGCGTCGTATTTTACGTAAAATCGCTGCAAATGAGCACCAACAACTCGGTGATACGTCAACGCTTGCAGATCCATCTGTAGTCGATGAACTAATCGAGAACAGATTAAATCGTTAAATGTGCGTTAAAAACTTGATTACAAGTTGATTCTAAACGTAGTATATCGGCTGTCAGTAAGGGTTTTATACCTAACTGGCAGCCGAATTTATTAGGAGTGAACCATGAGTCAGTTTTTAATAGCGGACGACCATCCGTTATTTCGTGAAGCACTAAAGGGCGCATTGAGCGCAAAATTTGAAGGTTTAGAGGTTTTTGAATCATCCGATTTTGACAGCACACTGCAAGTGTTAAGCGAGCAAGAGGATCTTGATATATTACTGCTAGACCTTCACATGCCAGGTAATGGTGATTTATATGGTCTTATTCGTATTAGAGAAGAATACCCAAGCTTACCTATTGCCGTTGTTTCGGGTAGTGAAGACGCTAATATAGTTTCTAAAGTAATGGGTTACGGCGCTATGGGTTTTATTCCTAAATCGTCATCGTCTGATGATATTGCCAGTGCAATTAACCAAATACTTGAAGGCGATACATGGCTACCAAAAGAGTTAAAAAACAAAGTAGCTGAAATTGAAGGTGAAGACCGAGAAATAGCAGCGCAAGTTGCCTCATTAACACCTCAACAATACCGAGTGCTGCAATATCTGCACGAAGGTTTACTTAATAAGCAAATTGCTTATGAACTGCACATATCAGAAGCAACAGTAAAAGCACACATTACAGCCATATTTAGAAAACTCGGCGTGTACAATCGTACCCAAGCCGTTTTAATTGCCGCGAAATTAAAACTCGAGCCAATAGAGCAGGCATAATTTACATTTAAAAAGTCACTTGCTTAATTATGAGCAAAAAAATGCCAGCAACAATGCTGGCATATTTTTATGTGTAGAATAGTTAATCAGAATTCAGGTTAATAACAAAATGCATACCTTGTTATCAACACTGTTTTATTACCTCAAAATAAACTACTTAATTAAGCGAATTGGTACAATGCTAAGAAAACACTACAGTTTTATTACCATTAATAAATAGCTTATGCTCTGATGCAAGTTGGAGTGCTTTACAAAACACTGTTTTCTCTACATCTTTACCCATTTTAGCCATCATTTCTGCAGTATTAGCGTGCGTTACGCTTGTTACGTCTTGAAGAATGATAGGTCCTTCATCAAGCTCATTATTCACAAAGTGAGCGGTAGCACCAATGATTTTTACGCCGCGCTCAAATGCTTGATGATAAGGTTTAGCACCTATAAATGCGGGTAAAAATGAATGATGAATATTAATTATTTTGCCTTCAAAGCGACCCACAAATTCAGGGCTTAAAATACGCATGTATTTGGCAAGACCAATAATATCAGGGTTGTAGCTGGCAATTAAATCACCTACTTTTTGATCGTGCTCGCTACGAGTTAGTCCTTCGTGCGATACAACATGAAACGGCACATCAAACCCTTTTGCTAAAGGCTCTAAATCAGCGTAGTTAGCAATAACTGCTAATACTTCAATATTAAGAGTTTGTTCAAATTGCTTTAGCAACATACCACCTAAACAATGGGCTTCTTTAGTTGCAAGTAAAACTACTTTAGTTTTTGCACCGCAATGTAGGGCAAGTTTAGCGCCTTGTGGCAACAGTGCGCGTAGTTGATCTAAAAAGTCGCTTTGTGGCTTGCCTGTAAGCTCTGTGCGCATAAAAAATCGCTGTGCGTCTTTATCTACAAACTCGTTGTTACGCGTAATATTTAAATTATTTTTATGACAAAGCCCTGTGATTTTAGCTATTAAGCCTACGTCGTCAGCACATTGGGTGGTTAGTATATAGCTCATTGTCCTCATTCTTACCCTGTGATTAATACTTCATTATTTGTGTTTTGGCACATAAAGCAAGGGCTTTGTGGACTAATCCAATATTAATCATGTTGTTGAGTATAAAAGAGGTAGTAAAGTTAAAAGGTATTGAATAGAGGTTAATAAAGGATAAAAAAATGCCACCTAATTTACAAGGTGGCATTAATACTAATAATCCAGAGTTTAAGTTAATTAACCCTTTGGCTCGGGAGATAAGCTTTCTTCTTGTCTTAAATACCCGGCAGCTTCTTCGTCATCTTTAGCTATCGCTTGCTGAGTAGGTATAGCACGCGTTTGCTGATTTAATTGATGTATTTGTGAAGCATTACCTAAATCACGCTCACTGGTGATTGAGGCGATAGATTCACGGTCTTTCAAGAACGCGATAACGTCTTTTTTGATTGCTTGTAATTGTCCTTCGTCTTTATGCATTTCCATAATATGGCGAGGATGTTCAAGATTTTTCATACCTGTTGCTGCAAACGTAGTAGAAATAACACGAGAAACAATAATCCAAGGCGTTATGCTACTGCGTACTAAAGTATTTTCTGAGCGGGTACTATCATGAATACCAGTACCTGTTGATATTTTAGACTCAGTAAATGTGCCTTCGCATTTAAAGTACACTAGTAGTGATTCAAATTGCATTTCAGCAAAAAATAGATGAGCTGTATTTGTAAGCAATTGCGCAAATGCTTTAATAAGTATACTTATTAGCAATAAGTGAAAGCTTGTCATTAATAGCTCACTAAATTGAATAACATGTTGGTTATTAAATGCTTGTTTAAAGCTACTAATATTTGCAGCGTCAACGTAATGATAAATATTAATAAACGAATACGCTAAAAACACAGTAAACGCTAAGGCTATAATATAAAGCAAGTTACCACTTACTAAAGCAAGTAACCTTGCTAGCGTAAAGTTTTTACCTAAGTCTATTGAGTGCAGTTTAGGTTGAATCTCTTGGATCATTTCACCTTTAAAACCGCCTTTACCTTCAATTTGTTCTTGAAGCTTAGGATCTAATTCGCGATAAACTCTGTTAGGTACTTCTTTATAACGACGGTTAGCCATTACTAGATTGTCTAGGTTTATAAAAATTTCGTCTGGATGAACAGACTCTTGCCAGTTTTCACGTAGTTCTGATACTTCAGCAGAAGGGGTAACTGCATTTAAACGCGCTTTAATCATAATAAAAGCAATTGCGCAGCTCAGAGTGGCTAATACAATAATCGCAATTAAGTACATGCCAGCATGAAGACTAGGTAGTTGCTCAATCCAGCCATCTATTTCTTGTTTGCTAATGTGTTGTTCTTTCATCAGCCATGACATAGAAAGGCCAATAGCGATTGGTAGAATAAAAGATAAAGAAATAATTTTAGCGAGTGCACCAGTACCAAGTGCTTCAATATTTTTTTCAGCGTTTCTAGAAATAGGTTTACCCGTAGAGCGCCACGAAAAAAGCACGTAGAACATTAATATGGCACTATAAACAGGAAATGCTAATTCGCCTGCTTCACCGGTAAAACCCGATAAAGATACAAATGCTACAAGGCCATAAGCAATAAGTGCAACAAGGGTACTTACCCATGAGCCAAATAAGCGCTGAGCAACATTACGAATAGGATAAGGTAGGAATAATAACTTAGGGATTAAGCTGTGAAGTAAACGTGATAAAAAACCATTAGGCTCTTTAAACGTACTGTTTTTACGACCAACCAGCATTTCTTCGAGTGATTGCGCGGTGTAGGCTACTTCTTTTTGTTCTTCTTGGGCGGTTGATGCTTGTGATTTGCTGTAGTTATAAGCAAGTGAAGTAGGGTGGTTTCTGCCTACAAAATACTTAAGAGTTGCATAAATACCACTTGAAAGTGAGCGAATGCCGAATGCTAAAATAAGCATGCCAAACACCATTAAAATCCATCCAGCGGTTGTATCTTCTTTTACTGATCCCGCAGCAATAACAAGTAAACTAATACCCGCTATAGACTCAATGAGTCCTCTTACAGCTGTTACTTTACCTTCAAGTTTGAAGGGGTTTTTTAGTCCAAGATCAATCGATCCATAATCAAAAGCCATTGAATGCTCCTTTTAAACAGCATGCCCAATTAAGGGAGAATATAAGCGTAGTTATAATAACCATTATATATATCGTATTTTTGTTTTTGCTCAATTTTTGATTATATATCAATAAAGTCGTTCAGTTTAAGGTTATTTTAAAGTGGTACATTCTATGCTTTGAAATATAAGCTTAAGCGAGTTAACAATATCTCTTTTAAATGCTTGAGGAGGAATGATGGAATTGATTTACGTTGATGATAGTTTGCCCGGAATTACCCGAAAGAAAAAAAACAAACATTGGCAGTATTTTGACCCAATAGGAAAAATAATTAAAGAGAAGGCCGTTATTGAGCGCTTAAATTCACTCGCGTTCCCGCCTGCTTATAAAAGTGTATGGTTTTGCCCTGAAGAAAATGGGCATATTTTAGCAACAGGTTACGACAGTAAAGGACGAAAGCAGTACCGATATCATCCATTATTTACACAACAACAAGATGCTAAAAAGTATCAAGCTTGTAGTGTGTTTGGACATAAGCTGCCGTTACTTAGGGCTCAATTAAAGGAAGCATTGCAAGGTGATGAGCTCGATTATGAACGTACTTTAGCAGCCATTGTTAGATTAATGGATTTAAGTGCTTTACGGGTGGGGAATGAACGTAATGTAAAACAAAATAAAAGTTTTGGTGCGACAACCCTAAGATCAAGGCATGCAAAATTAACAGGAAAAAATATTAGATTAAAATACCGTGCAAAGTCAGGCAAAGAAAGGGAAGTAAATATAACGGATAAAGCATTGAGTAGTGTTATTAAGGAGCTTCAGGACTTACCCGGGCAACACTTGTTTCAATATATAGAAGAGGGGGAGCGCTCTAACGTTACCTCTACTGAAATCAATCAGTATATTCAAAATATAATGGGTGAAGAATTTAGCGCAAAACACTTTAGAACATGGCGAGCAAGTGTGATTGCTTTTAAAGAAGTGTATGAAGCAAAAGGCGCTATTACATTAAAAAAAATGCTTGATGAAGTGTCTTCAAAGCTTGGGAATACGCCAACAATAGCGCGTAATTCTTATATTCATCCTGATGTTATTGAGCTTTGTAAGAAAAATGAATCAGAACAAACTCATTGGCGCGACAATTTTAAATTACCCCGTAAAACAAAGTATCTTAGTCGGTTTGAGCGCGGTTTATTAGAGTTTTTAACGTAACGATAAAGGCTGTAGCTTACAGCCTTTATGCTAAGTTTTTATATTATGCTATTGCAGCATAAACGTTTCGTATTCTAAATCTTCAAATTGTTTTGAAAGCCAAAATAATCCTACTACCGAGGTAATAATGGTTGCTAATGCAAAGCCATAGCCATAAAACTGCGGTCCAAAAGCAATTGATAACAAAGTTAAAACAACGTTTATTACCAAAAATAACCCCGCTAAAAATAGCACTGTTGAGCGTTTATCTAAATAAAACAAAATATTTAAAATAGATAAAAATATAACTTGTACGCCTACACCTACTACATCAATAAATAAAAGCGTTTTATAGTTTGGATCAATGCCAATAAAGGTAAGTATTTGCTCACCCCATAATAATAAGCAGGCAACGGTAATACCCTGAATTTTAAATATATCGTATAAACCGGCACGCGCAGTTTGGATCATACTGTCTTTTAATATGTAGATCTCTTCAAGAGATGAGCCACCACGAATAGCGGTGTAAAAACGGTCGTACTCTTCTACAAAGTCTGTTTCCATTTTTACTAAAAATACCGCCATACCGGGGATAATAGACAAATAAGCCAAAAATATAGGTAAGTCATAAATTGGGCTGGCTCTTAATGTACCAATAATTTGAATTGATGTGCTTGGAGAATACCAAAAAATGATTTTATCAGCCCATACACCAATGTTATAAAACAGACCACAAAAGAATAGGCTGTAATACACTTTTTTATTGCTTAAAAAGTCAAAGCTTATAAGTTTTTCACCTGGGTAGCGGCGAATAATCATAAATAAAAAGCTAAAAAAGAGCAGTGCTTCGCCTGCAAAAAACGCAAAAAATAAGCCGTCTAGCTGCCAGTCTCTTAATAAATATGCAAGCAATACCATAAAGGCGTAACCACTTAGCATAGTTATTAAAATTAACCGGTACTCTTTCATACCTGATAGAAAAATAGCGCCAAGCCACTGATTACATAAGCTTACAAAGGCACCTAAAATTATAATCTTAGTAACAACGGGTATAGGGAGCATAGGCCATACAGCTAAGCCCACCAATAACGCAGCTATTGTTGTTACAAGTTGCGCACCAAGTAAATTAGGGAGTACTTTTGCCTCTTCTTTTTGAAAAAACAAATCGGCAATAAACCGAGTTAGTAATAACTGCAAGCCACCCGTTAAAATAAGTGAGGCTGCCATCATGTAGGTAACAAGCGTTAAAAACTGAATAATAAGTACTTTAGGTAATACAATTCCTAAACTTAAAATACCAATTAGCATTAACGCTACAATAGAGAGCAGCCAGGGGCCTGAGCCTATTAACCCTGCGTAGCCGTATGCTTCAAAAACTGAGAGCAGGGTATTTTTTTTGAGAATTTTTCGTATCTCAAAACCTATTCCGGCCATGCCATTGTATCCTTATAAAGTTTATCGTAACGGGCAAACATGTGGCTCTCGTCATAAAATTTTTGTACGCGGTCTAAACCACTTTTTTGATACTCAAGCCAAGCTTGCTCATTTGTTAGCATATTTGATATTTGTTGTGCTGTTTCGCTAGGTGAAGCAATTGAGACAACTTCACCAGCTTTACCTAATGCTTTATCTTCATCGGTGCCGCCTTCGATTATTTCGCGGCACGAGCCAACATCACTAGCAAGTACAGGCACACCGGCCGCCATTGCTTCTAAAAGCACTAAAGGCTGCGCTTCGGAAATCGAGGTTAAAGCAACAATTCCGAGCTTAGGTAAAATTTTGGTAATATCTTGCATACCTAAAAACTTAACACTGTTTTGTAAATCAAGGCTGCCTACAAGTAGTTCACACTCTTTGTAATATTGCGGATCTTCTTCATAAGGGCCGATGATCCAGCCTTCGACCTCTGGTAATATCGATTGCGCTTCTTTAATCGCACGTATAAAGGTTTTAATATCTTTTATAGGAACTACACGTCCAATTAATCCAACAACCGGTGGTATCTGTTTTGGACGCTGCTCAAGCGCTTCAATAAAGCGCACTGTTTTAATACCATTAGGTACAACAAATGCTTTTTCAGGCGCTGCACCATCTTTTATTTGGCGCTGTCTGTTACCATCGTATAGCGAAATGATCTTATCTGCTTCTTGGTATGTTGTTCGGCCTATTTGCTCAAAAAAGCTGATCCACATTCGGCGAATAAAGCCCATCTCGGTATTTAAGTTTTTACCTAGGCTTTGTTCAGACTCTTTGATCCAACTGGCTTGAATAAGATCTATTTTTCTCTCTTTGGTGTAAATACCATGCTCGGTCAACAAAAAGGGAGTATCGCTTATTACACTGGCACCAGATCCTAAAATACCAGCATACCCGGTAGATATTGAGTGAATAAGTTTAACTTTTGGAAGTCCACGTGCAATTTCGGCTATTTTAAATAGCGGTTTATATAAATTGCGGTATGACCAAAAAAAGTCAATAAAAGAGGATTCATCACAAAAAGTTGAATAGTAATTGATGAGCACTTGCCACGATGATTCACTATATAAAAAGTCGGCTTCGTTAATACCGTCTTTTTTAGCCAAAGTTTCAAATGCAAATTTTAACAATTCACTCGGAATAGGCTCGTTACAATCTCTAAAATAATTTTGTAGTTGCTGCCAAAAATCAAAGAGCTCTTTTTTATATTTAATGCCATGCTTAGCTTTTATTTCAGAAGTGTCATTTTCCACTAAATAATGAACATGCAGCTTGGTAACGTTTTTAGGTAAAGTATATTGAATCTCGCCATAATGCTCTGGCGCTCCACCTATAAAAACAAGCTCAAAGTTATAATGAGGTAACCCTTCAATTATTTGATGAACCCAGCTAGATACACCACCACGTATGTAAGGGTAGGTACCTTCCAAAAGCAGTAAAATGTCTGCATTTTTATTACTCATGCCAATACTCCTGCAAATGACGTAATTCACTGCCTTTAGGTTGTTCTGGGAGTTCTTTTAAGTAGCGTTTACAGTCGTCAAACTTGTTCATACAAAAGGCAACTTCGGCTTTATAAGGGAGAACATGACGCCTTGCCATACCAAATTCGGTTGCTTTAAGTAAGTACTCATGGGCTATTTCGTATTTGTCTAAGGCTAAAGATATACGGCCTAAAAATATAAAGGTTGCAGGTGTTTTTACGTGCTCAATACTTTGCTGTGCAAGTGTTTCGGCTTTTTCTAAAACGTATTTTCGCAGTGCACCTTGGGCTAAACCTAAGTAGCTAAGTTCCCAATAAAGTTCGGCTAGTTGTTTTTGTAAATGACTCAATTTAGGCTGCTTAGTCGTAACGGCTATTTCTTGCTGATATAAACTGATTTTTTCGTTGAGTTTGGTTTCTTTACCATCAAGGGTTGAGTAGGCGAGTAGGCGAATATCATCTTCTAAATCTTTAAGTGCTAGCTTTAAAATAGGAATAGCTTGTGAGTCACTCATGTGACGAGCTGCCATTACAGCACTTAAACGTTTATTTGGTTCACTCGCGTGCTTTAAAATTGCTTTAAGCCCGCCCATAGAATAGGTTGGATTTGCTGATATAGCTCTGGCTTCAAAAGGAAGCTCAGGTATTTTATGCTCTTCAATTTCTATATCATCGTTTTTTAGAGGTTTACACAGAGCAAACGTAAGCGCTACTACAACACCTATAATTCCAAGTACTGGTAATGTAAACAATAATAAAAACATGAGCAAAAAAGAGCTATAAGGAGTCGTTTTGTATTTTTTAGGTATAAACACATAACTAACAATAGCAAAAAGGATGCTAGCAATAGCATGCAATAGTATAGCTAAAAACCAATTAGGTGTTTCCAGTACTTCTATTAGTGCAAAGTACTGACAAATACACCCTAAAATAGCCGCTATAATAATTATAATCATGAAAGTGAAACCAATCTCTTTATATCATCTGAGCTTATTGGTAGTGCAAGTTGTTGCTCAATAACAATATCAAGCTCAGCTAAAGTGCTACCAGTGCGCTCTTTACACCACGTGTTCATTCGGGCAATAAAGCCTGCTTTTTCAAGTTCATCAGCTAATGGCATTAATAGCAGTAATACCTGATTTTGATTATCATACAAATAAATGTCTAAACCACGGCGTGCTTCACTTAAATAACTCATAAGTTGAGTCGATTTATCAGTAATATTATTGGCTTTTATTTTTAGCAGCTGCGATGGAATGTTGTATCGTTTTGCTTCTTTATTCGCGCGTTTAACTTGGCGAATAAAGTATGGAGACTCTTCATACGTCATTACTGGGTTTGTTATTTCATGGCGCAGCAGGTCGCCAATATGCCCAGCCATAACAGCAAGTAGTGTAAGAGTGGTATTTTTAAGTGCAAAAAATTGTACTCTTTCAACTAAAATAACGCCGTAAATTGTATTATTTACGTCGATAAGTGGGATTGCCATATGGTATTTACTTATACCTAATGCAGTTTTTGCGTCTTTTACTGATACTAATTCTTTTTCTTCAATCATCGCTAATATAAGAGGATCATTTTCAGCTATTTGACCCATTTGGCTAATAGAGGCAAGTGGTGGCTCTAAAACAGTGTCGTTTTCAACTTTATATAATCCCGCTCTTTCTAATAAGCCATATTCAACGAATAGGTCGATTATTTTTTGCGCTGCGCTATCAAGCCTTCTTTCTTTTAATAGCCCGATAGAGGTTCTTACTGCTTGTAGCGATTCACGCAAACTTAACGTGTGGCCAGCAAGCATTTGCTCTATTCTATCGTGAGATGAATTAATTAAGTGATACTGACGAGTAAATGTTTCAAGGCGATCGGTTACGTACTCAAGCTGAATACTTTGTTGTTGATTAGTACGTTCCCACACATCCCTAAATTCGCCAGTGATCATAATTACAATAATGTAGCCAATCATGGCGTTAATATTGAAGTCGCTTTGTGGTGATAAAATATTTGCTTGAAGTAAACAAAGTTGACCAACAAGCAAACATAAAATACTAATAAAGCCTTTTGAAAAGCCATAACGTAGAGAAACTAAAAGTGGGCCAAGTACAGGCCACGAAAACCCTCCCTCAGTCCAAAATGGGTCCTCTGCGTTAAATAATACAGGCAGCCCTAAAGCAAGCGCGGTAAATATAAATACCTCAGCCCATATTTGTAGCTCAGGAACGTCTCTTGGTCTAAGGAAATGTGTTTTCACTCACTAACCTCTATATAAGAAATTAAATCGGCAATCACATCTTGTGCTGTTGCTGCAATGCTATCGCGACCCCAGCCACTTTTAGCAATAGTTCCCGTCCAAATTGGCGTTGTTTGCCCGTTAACTGTGAGTGATAAGGTCAGTGCTACAACAGGTTCTCCGTCAAGACCGGCTTTATAGCGCCACTCTTCAATGCTACCTGTTAGTACATAGTCAGCTTGTTGAGTGCTTAACCATTGCATAGCATTGTCTAAACGGTATTGATCGTCCAGTGGTGGAAGCTCTTTAGTGTTTACGCGAGGAGCGCGTATAAGAGTTGGCAATTTATTTTGCTGCCAAATACTGGCCAAAATATCTTCAGCACGCTCACCAGCAAGCGGTGTTTGAGCATGATTAACAAGTGGCATTAATGCCACAATTTTTGAAGGGCTAAGCTCTACATCATCAGCAACTCTGCTGGTGGTACATGCTGATAATAGTAATACCAAACACGGTATAATTAAACGAAACATACTCTCTCCTAACATTAAAAATGTACGTAATAACCTAATTGTAATTGTGTATCTGAGTTACCCACTTTATTACTACTTTGGTAACCCAGCTGTAATTTAAATAAATCATCGCCCAGTACAGACCAACCAGCGCCACTTGAAACTGATACATCTACTGTATCGTTAAGTGTTTGATAGCCAGTACTTATATCAAATAACCATGAAGGGCTTGCGCCTAAATAAGGCGGCTCCAACGAACCTGTTGAAGCAAATGAGGTCCCTAGTGCAAAACGTCTAAATGGTTGAAGGTCAACTCTTAGCGGTCTTCTACTTGCATCTGTATTTATTAATGCATTAACACGTTCAAAGTCTTGCCACTGTGCACTAAAATAAGCGTTCCAAATTGGGCGGTCTTTTAAAATACTGTATTGGTAACGTGCATTATATTCTTGGCCATTTATTAGTGAGCTGCCATCGCTTCTTCGAGAAAAAGACATCGCTGCTGCTGATAGCTGTACATTTTGTCTACCATCAATATTGTAGTTAACATAGGCCGTGGCTTTATCTAGCTGAGCATAGCTAAGTAGCGCTTCTGATTGGCGGTTTTCAACATTATATTCAAGCTTTAAACCTACCTGAGTACGCGAATCCCATTGATAACGAGAGTCTAAGCTAAGACCTTGGCGACTAACTAAGCTGCCTTGGTGAGAATCTATTTTTGCATCAAAATACCAACGACCAAATGTCATCTTATCTTCTATCGCAAACAGTAATCCGTTGTTATCAAGATTTTGCTGATTACTTAAACTTAATTTCCATTGCCCATTAGCATAAGGAAAATAAACGTTTACATCGTACTGGCTACTGTTTAAACCAGCCACTGGCGATAGGTTTATTTCAAGTGCTCTAAAATAGGATGCGCGTGCATTTCTGAGTAAACTCAATTGCGATTCATTTGCCTCGCCAGTAAGTTCTTCGTACCAACGTTGCATGGTGGCATAGGGTTGTTTTAAATAGAGTAGGGCGTTTAGCTCATCTAATTTGCTTAGTGAACCTTCAGCTATAAGCTGTTTCGCTTTATTAAACTCGCCGTTGGTCATATAAAGCTGTAGTTTTTGCCAAGGTTCTAACTTTTGTGCAGCTCGACGTGCTAACCACCAGTTTGCTTGAGGCTCACCAATAGTGTCGGGCGCGAGCTCATCCATGGAGTTTAATTGCATTAAATGAGGAACAGCCATTGCACCTGCCCAGCGGTACATTAGGCCTCTGTATGCGTATTTATCTTTAGGTAAATGCTGTAATAAATAGTGATTTAGCTCGGCAGCATTCGCATAATAACCAAGCTGCTTCATTACATCGGCTAAGTTAACCAGTGTTGTTAAGTCACTTGGATCTGCAACAGCTAGTTTTCGTAAATAAAAGTAAGCACTGTTATATGATTTTTCATAAATAGATAGGCTAGCTAATAATTGCGTCCACGCGTAGGTAGGATCGCTGTCCGAATAGCGAGTTAAAATACGGCTGATCATTATAGTGTCGTGCATTTGTAGCGCTAACCAACCTTGTGCGAGTACAACATCGGGGTCGTATTCACTTAATTTAGCGGCGCGGTTTAGAGTTGTATAAGCCGAATTTAAATCACTTTGATTTTGATACCAATTTGAAAGAATAACCCAAGCAGGGTAGAGAGCTTTATTATAACGTTGTTTATCAAGCTCTGTGTGAATACGGGCAACCGATTTAGCATCGTTTACTTGCGTGCTTAATAATGCAATTTGTATCAGTTGGCGGTCTGTAAGTGACTCATTTTCCCATAGATAATCGAGAAGCTCTTGAGGCCGTCCTTCAAAGCGCAGCTGTTGGTAATAAAGCGTGTCGCCAACACTTAGTGTGCTGATTGCTTTTAGTTGCTCAAAAGCATAAAGCTCATCTTTTTTATCTTGAACACGCATTGCCATATCTACTCGTGCAGTCCAAAATTCTCCATTAGTACTTTGTTGCTTGTTTTTTAAAATAGACAATGCTGTTTTAAAGTCATCCTCAAGCCAAAATGCACGAGCTATCCAAAGTAAGTCTTCTTCATTTTTAGGCCCTTTATATTTAGGCCATAAAGCTCTTAGTGCTTTTAAATTTCCGGAATCGTGAAGTACTTTCGCTTTCCAATATTGCGATAATGCACTCTTACCATTTATTTGTTCAAAACGGTCAATATTACTGAGTTCTTGTTTTGTGTTGCCTATAAATTCGTTTGTTTGCATCCACTTAGCAAAGCCATTGCCTTTTAATTGTCGGTTTTGTGCTTTGTATTCATATATATCGTTGGCGTCTTGGTATAAATATAATGCCGCAGCGTCATTAACACTGTCAGTAAGCATCGCTGGGGTTACAGCTCTGTTCGACATTAGCCATTTAAACTCTTTAAGCGCTTCTTTAGGCTTGTTCTGCCAGCGCTTTATTTTCCAATTTAGTAAGCGTAGCTCTTTGTCATTTGGAGTTTGTAGTAATAGCTTGGCGAGTAATTGCTCAGCCCCTTTTGCATTCCCATTTGCTAAACGCAGGTGCATGGCTTTTGTTAAGTACTCGGTGTTATTTGGATCGCTCTTTAATAAGCTTTCAATGGCTTGAGCTGAATCTTCTGTATTGCCAGCTAAGTTAGCTAAATAAAGGGTGCGTTTAACATTAGCTTGGTCGCCATAAGTTTTCCACCAGGCGTAAGCTTGTATCGGATTATTTGCGCCAAGTGCAGTCTCAATCGCTTTAGCTGCAATGTCAGCATTTATATTTGTTTTATAAATAGCGAGAGCTTTGGCTGGTTCGCCAGCGCTCAACCAGTAATCAGCTGCAAGTAGTGGTTGTTTATTTTTTTGATAGTACAGAGCAACTTTTGCGTTTAACCCAACTGCTTTTGCAATAGTTAGTATTTGTTCGTCCCAATGCTTATGGACACCTATTTTTAAAGATAGATCTTCAAAGCGATCGTCAACTTTAGCCCCGCTTGCTAGCCATAATGAGTAAAGCAGCTTTATTTCTAGAGTTGCTTTGCGCTCACCTCTTGGTAGTTTTTCAAGTTCGTTAGTGGCTTGTGAATACTCACTAAGCCCTATATGTAGTTCAACCAATTTTGCGCGTAGCTTTTCGTTGTTAGGCTCAGTGTTGAGCGCTGCATTAAGGTACGATTTTTCAAAGGTATAATCTTGTGAAAGTTCATCATCTTCAAAAAATAAGGTGTGAGGAAATAATGCATAAAGTGCAAAACAACTTACAGCTAATATTGCTAATATTGTCTTTACAGAAATTAACTGAGGGCGCTTTTTAGCATTCATTATCGAGCGACTCCATTGCAGTTAAGATAACCATAAAATTGACCCTTTGGAAGATTAAAGTGCGTCACATTAGCGCGTGTAATACCTTTAAAGTGCTCTCCTAAGCTAGATACAAATTCGCAAGAACGTGCATTAATTAAATCAAGCGAAGCAGGCACCCACGCTTTAAAGCTAACAGGTCCGTTAACTTGCCAGTTATCAATAACAACATTTGCAGACGCTAAATAAGGTTTTTTACTATTTTGACTGTGATCAAAGCTAAGACGAGCTACGTTATTAATAATGTGTATATAGTCACCTTTTTCAGTAACGCCTGACACACCTTCACTTTGGGCAATGTTAGGCATATCAAAATCAGTAGGAATTCGTAAAGTACGAATGTATTTTGAGCTAAATAACCATTCATTATTACTGTTTTTTGCTAGCGCAGAAAAGTAAAAGTCTTTTGCTACTTTTGCGTAATGGCTCAAATGTACCGGTGTATTTGGCCTAGCTAAAACATAATCTATATTGTGTTTTAGTGCGTCTAGTCCCGCAGGGATTTCACCTGAGTAAAAATGAAAATAAATAGTGTAGGGTTTTAATCTATATGGTTTTTCTGTTATTTCAAATGTTTCGGTTAAGCGTCTAAAACCATAATAAGGCCCGTGCCATAAGTTTGTATATACGTTTTCATTTAATATGGGGGCATAAATTTGATACAGCAAATCGTGCTCTGGTCTACCTATTGGTGAAACATGCGTAAGGCTTGGGTTATCGGCATTTACATCTGTATTACCACCGTTGACGTTTAATACGCCAGCATCGCGAGCCAATTCAAGCGCTTTAGGGCCGGGAGTTGCATCGCCTGACCATAACATCATCACTGTTTTTTTGTTTTTTGGTGTCAGGTTTTCATCAATATACTTTATTGAATCGGTGATTTCTTTTTTTAAGCTTATTTTGTCGTAGCCAGGTACATCAAGATGAAAACCATAATCTACTTCATCTTTATCTACTATTCTAAGGCCAGATAACGCAGTCCAAAAATAAGGGTGGCTATAAGTATGCGAAGCAATTTCTACATAAGGCAAATTAAAAATACTGCGCGCTATACCTTCAAGTTTGGCACTTTGTTTTGAATGTAAGCCACTTTTTTCAATATCAGCTTGAATAACCGATGAGGTCAAAGGCAGTTTATAGCGCTTAATTATTTCATCGCGAATCACTTCTGCAGAATATGGTTTACCTGCATAATGTGCCGGGCTTGTGAAGCCATCGCCATCTATATGCAGCGTTAGCATGCGCCTACCGCTTTCAGTTGTCGTATCAGGCACTAGAATCGGAGGTAGTCCCATTGCTTTGGTGAGTAGTGTACGTGGGTCAATAACCCATTTACTCCCTTCCATTGGCAAGGTATCTATAAGCCAAGGTGCAACAACAACCGCGCCATATTTTGTTTTAGTACTCTGCACTATTATAGTTCCATCAGCCGCTTTTATATTGATAAGCGGGGTGGCATCAGTTGCTAATTTCAGTAAGTAGGGCTTAATTATCGCAGGCGATGTTGTCGCTTCGCCTTTTAGCCATGTAGTAAAATGATTAAGTTCATAAGGGGCTGGAGGCAATACGCTAAGCGCTTCAATACCAAGGTTAAGTAATAGTTTAGTTGATTGCGGTAGCTCACCCATAATTAGCTCAGGTACAACGCCTAAGTTACTTTCCAACCAATTAGTAATAGTTGGGGTGTAAAAAGCATCGCTGTTTGTCCATGAAATAATACCAGCATGTAAACTTGGATCTACTAATGGCAAATCTCGTTTAGCTACATCAACATAATCAGGAATATATCCCAAATACTCAATCATGGTCGCAAGCTTTAAATGTACGGTAGTGTAAATGAGTGGTCTTACATTACTGTTGAACGGAATTAGGATGCGTCTTGGTACTGGCGATATGGTTGATGTACCCCATGTTTGTAAGTGCCCATCTGTTACCCAAGGAGTAAAGCCAGCTTGTTTTATTTTTTGCGCCATAGCAAGGCGGTTATCAGGCTGCGCATAATCAATAACTTGTACTTTAAAACCTAAGTTTTGTGCTGTTTTTAATTGTGCGCTTAGCCAAGCTTGATCGTTCTCTGTGGTTAATTTGTAGCTATTATTAGTTGGGTTGTAATGACTATATAAACCTTCAGCAACTAAATCATTGGCTAAACCAGTAAGTTTAGGTAATAACTCAAAGCCTCGATTAAGAATAAGATGCTTATTAAACGTACCAGAGAGGTTTTTTATAATCGCGACTAAGCCATCTTGTTGATCTGATTTACTGTGTTTGTCATCTAAAAGTTGATAGCTGTCTAGCGTATCTAAAAATAAACCACTGAAACCACGCGCTTTTAAAGAAGCTGCGCTGTCTTGCATTTGTTGTTGCCAATCCGTAGATGTTAAATCTGCAATGTGGCTGTTCCAATTAGGATTAACTGAAAGTGAAGAATCACTTTTATTGAACGATTCACCCACACTTAAATAAGCGTAAACGGCAATGTTTCGTTTTTTAAACCAATTAAGCTCGTGCTCGGTAACGAGTTCAGGCTGGACGACAACGCGAGAATAAAAAGTCATTTCGGCTAATGGCATCGGCGCTGAGTAGTAAAAAGCGATACTATTATTTACAGGTGCTGAGAATGCATGAGCAGACACTAAAAGTGCAAGGTATAAAATATATTTCATTAATAATTCATTTTTATTAGATTATAACTGTGGCTCAAAGTGATGCGTTCCGATTTTCTAGTTGTTTGGTATTAGTAATATAGGGTTATTATATGTTAATGGAAGTTTAATATCTATATGTTCATTATTTATATGAACCTAAAATTAATACTAACATGAGTCGTGCGTTAACTCATTACATAGCCGGTGATTAATCGTCTTAGTACGTTATAAAATTAAGTTTAGATCAATGCAGCTGCTAGAACTTTAAATCTCTAGTGAAAGAGTGGCAAATTATATATTAATTAATACGAAGGTCTCAGTGTTTTTAGTGTCCAAATACCTTCCTTGTGACTATAATATCAGCTAATTGAGCATGGTATGAGTTTACTCCCACCAATTTTTTTTATTTACTATGCTTTTAAACCCAATAAAACAATGTAAACAGCCGTAATTTAATTTTTGGCTATTGTCGCTATATATGCATTTATATACCCCGGAGAAATAATGAGTAATTTAAGCTTGAAAAACAAACTGTTGTTATTAGCTATATTGCCCTTAATGCTACTTTTGATTAGCTTGATGCTGAGTTCTTATTATTTAGAGAATAAAAATCAGCAACAAAATTTTGAAGCATTTCAAACTAAACTAATAAGTGACAAACAAACGTTGCTAAGCACCGAGGTAGAAATTGCCAGTAAAATTGTGCGCTATCAAATAGCAAATGGCTCTGAGCAAGATGCTAAAAATGCTTTAAGAGATTTAACATTTGGTCAAGGTGGTTACTTTTTTATATACGACACAAATGGCGTTAGTGTTTTTCATGCATTATTAGGTGATGCTATTGAAGGGCAAAACAAAATAGGGATGACTGACCCTAACGGTAAAAAAATAATAGTGGGCTTATTAGATCAAGCTAGAAAAGGCGGTGGCGCTTTTAACTATCATTTCCAAAAACCAAATACCACAGGCTTAGTTGAAAAAATGGGCTATGCAGCAATGATCCCAGGTACAAACTGGATGATTGGTACTGGCGCATATATGGATGATATAGACGCAGAACTACTTAAATATCAAACAGCAATGCAAGAGCACATGAATGATAAGGTAGTGACCTTATTGCTAATTGCTTTATTTTGGGTTGTGTTAACTATTATATGTGCGTTAATTGCCGCAAATACAATGGTAAAACCAATACAGCGTATGGCGCAAAGCCTTGACGATATTGCCAAAGGTGAGGGCGATTTAACTAAACGTTTAGATATTGATACTAACGATGAAATAGGCCAACTTGGCGAAGCATTTAATATGTTTGTAAGTAAGTTACATGGCATTATTGCTAATGTGGTTGATGTAACACACGATGTAAAAACAGCCTCTAGTGATATAAATACACAAACACGATTAATTGAAGACAAGCTACTTAATCACAATCATGAAACAGACCTTGTTGCGACGGCTATTACCGAAATGTCGGCTACTTCTCATGAGGTGGCTCAAAATACGAACCAAGTGGCAGAGTCAACCCAAGCGGCAACGCAAGAAGTTGCTAAAGCTCAAGAGTGTGTTGATATTTCACTCAGTGAGGTGTCTAACCTAATGGGCGAGATAAACCTAGCCGCAGAACAAGTTGATTCACTCAGTGATCAATCTAAAAAGATTAATAGTGTACTAAGCGTAATTGGTGGAATTGCCGAGCAAACAAATTTACTTGCACTTAATGCTGCAATAGAAGCTGCACGAGCAGGTGAGCAAGGGCGAGGGTTTGCTGTTGTTGCTGATGAGGTAAGAAGCTTAGCAAGTCGTACTCAAGTTAGCACATTAGAGATTAGTGAAATGTTGAGTGAGTTACATAATTTAGTATCGGATGCTGTAGCCGCAATGCAAGCGAGTCAGAATAGTTGTAATCGCTCAGTAGAATCGTCTCGTGCTATTTCAGAAAGTTTAGGTGCGGTAACAACCTCAGTTAGATCAATTAACGACATGAGTACGCAAATTGCGACAGCGGCGCTGGAGCAAAGTAGCGTTACAGAAGAAATAAACCGTAATGTATTTGCCATTCAAGAAATCGTTAATGAACTAACTATTTCAAGCAAAACTACCTCTTCGGTAGGCCAGCATTTAGCTGCGCGTGGTGAAAACTTAGGACAACTCGTTGGCCAGTTTAAAATTTAACAAAGTTTAAAACTTTACAGTAAAAGCCGCTAATAGCGGCTTTATTTTTGTGGCTTAGTTTTAGCCGCTTAGTTTTTATAAAAATTATTGAATTTTTTGTATGTGTTAAGGTCTATCAGCATGCAAATATACCTATACAGTGGAATAACCATGCAAAACATGCCATCAATTAAACGTTGTACTCGAGAAGAGTTAGCGCCAGAGCAAGACTTGGGGCGTTTAGTGTCTTTTTTACGCTCGAGATTAGCCATTCATGTTGATGCCAAGTTACTTCCTATGGACTTAACCTCAGCGCAATATATTGTGGTAGTACTACTTGCGAGAGAGTCGGTTAATACGCTTGCAGGACTTTGTGAGTATATGGTTTATGATCGTGGCGCTATGAGCCGCTTACTAAACCGACTTGAAGAAAAAGGACTCATTATTAAAACGCAATGTGAGCTTGATAAGCGCTCAACTATTTTGTGTTTAAGTGAAAAGGGTAAAGCTCTTTGTCCAGAAATAATGCCTGTAGTAAACGAAGTCTATGCTCAAGCATTAAATGGTTTTTCAGAGCCAGAAAAAAATCAAATAATAGACTTATTATTTAAAGCTATAAATAATCTAGATACATTACCCGAAATTCCCCCCACAAATAGATTATCAATAAAATAGTGATACTGTTTCAACAGAAAGTTAGCGTGCTAATTAGTTGATCTGATTGTGCGTAGAATCTAACTTTGATAATATAGTTGCCTAGGCAATTAAAGTTATCATCTTGTTAGGTTTGTTATGATTGAAAATAATTTGTTAGTACAATTACAGCAGCAATATCCAGAACATACTTTTATGCAACATCACTTAAGTGTTGTCCATAAGGGACGTTTTGCTAACGCGATTGTGTATCGATATAAAGATAATGAATTTGATTTGATTGTTAAAGATTTTAGCCAAAGCCCGTGGCTTATTCGTAAAACATTTGCGCGACTATCTGTAAATCAAGAATATAAAGGGTTGAGCCGATTAGCTGAGCTTGATGCTGTTGCTAATCGCTTTTGTAGGTTATCGCCGATAGCTGTGGCTTATAACTATATTGAAGGCATGCCACTGCGCTCTTTAATTCATGAAGACAAAACACTACCTGTTAACTTTTTTAGCGAGCTTGAGCGCCAAGTAGCAAAAATGCATCGTAAAGGCATCGTGCATTTAGACTTGCGTAATATGGGTAATATTTTATGCGGCGCAGACGGTAAACCTTATTTTATTGATTTTCAGTCAACCATTAGCTTCTCGCGTTTTCCGCGTTGGTTGCAACGCTTTATGCGAGGCTCTGACATGTCAGGTGTATATAAAGCATGGAATAAATTGGGCGATCAACCTCTGCCTAAAAAAAAGCAAGACTATTTAGATCGCTTCAATCACGTGCGTAAACGCTGGATTTTTAAAGGTTACCCAATACAGCGTGGCTATGCGTGGGGCGCTGCACTTATTACTCAATTTGTAGATTCTGACTTAGTACGAAATATTACCGATAGACTTTAATTAAAAGCATAAACCGTAATTTAAAAACACCTTATTCATTGTGTGATTTTGCCCATATTAGCCTGGCTAATATGGGATTTTTTTTATTATAAGTAATCCGTTTGGTTTACTTACTTGTCGTTTAATTCCTTAAAAACAATTCCTTTTACTGTTTTTTTAATTTTTTAAAATAAATATTAGTACTGCATTTAGTTTGCCCATACAATGCGCAAAAATAGCCTGTGCATGCTTAATACCAACCTGCATAAATCTTTGATCAATTTAACGAATTAAATTGCACTATAACGTCGTTAAAAATTTTTCATTTAGAACAACTAGATACAAAAATTTTTGCCTAGTTCTAGCGTAATTTTCTTAACGTTAAATAGACCCCGTATATAAGCAGATTGGTATAATAAGTTCACGTTTTTTCTGCAATTTTTTATTGTTCAAGTAAACTATAAGTAATGTGCGCTTTTAAATTTTAAGGTTTTAAGATGATTGAGTATCCGGTAGACCAACTTCCACAGCTCATAAATGATTTATTGCAATGCGATACAACAGAACGCAAAAATAAATTATTAGCAGATGCGCAGTTAACGCTTTCAACAGAGCACCTGTCATTACTTTTTGAGGCGATACCAAAAGAGCAACGACTTGAAATTTGGCAGTTGCTTGACGAAGACACGCAACACGAAATTTTTGTTAATTTAAGTGAAGATAGTTGCTTGTGGTTGCTGCAAACACTAGAAGACACTGAGGCTTTTAAACTTCTTGATGAAGTTAATGTAGAAGAGCTACTGGAACTTGAAGAAGTTATACCAGAGCGATTTGTTGAGTATGCAAAAAAGCAACTCGATGAAGCGCAAACCAAACAATATGAATTAGCGCAGCAATACCCGCCAGAACAACTTGGTCACTGGTTAGGTTTTGACTTTTTAAAAGTATCGGAGAAGCTAACAGCCGGTGGTGCTAAAAAATTGCTACATAAAGGTTTACCGCAATACAGTGAAGTTATTTATTTAGTAAGCCGCAAGGGTAGTTTAATAGGTGAGGTTGCGGTAAATGATTTAATAAAAGCCAGCGACACTGATAACTTAATGACATTGGCAAATCATGACTTTTCATCGCTCCATGCTGATGATGATTTATATGAAGCGGCAGAGGTGGTGATTCACAGTGAAAAAATGGCACTGCCAGTGGTTAATGCTGATAACAAATTACTTGGGCGATTAACCATTGCCTCTGCTTATGAATTACGACAAGAAATTGCTGATGAAGCAGCCGCTAAAGCCGGTGGTTTACGTGAAGACGAAGACCTGTTCGCAAGTGTGCGAAAAAGTGCTAAAAACCGTGGTATATGGTTAGGTATTAACTTAGCTACTGCCTTTTTAGCGTCCTGGTTCATCGGTTTATTTGGCGCAACTATAGAACAGGTTGTAGCACTCGCTGTATTAATGCCAGTGGTTGCTTCTATGGGCGGGATCGCAGGTAGTCAAACATTAACCGTTATTGTGCGTGGTTTAGCGCTCGGACAGGTTACAGATTCAAACCGCAATGCGTTACTTAAAAAAGAGCTACGTGTTGGCGCTGTAAATGGCTTGGTATGGGCGTTTGTAATAGGCCTGCTTACCTTCTTATGGTTTAACGATTTAATGCTCAGTATTACGATTACGGTAGCCATATTATTGAATTTAGTGGCCGCGTCACTAGCTGGTGTTGTTATTCCGTCTATTTTAGACAAAATGAAAATTGATCCTGCGTTATCTGGCTCGGTAATTTTAACTACCGTTACCGATATTGTTGGGTTTGTTACCTTTTTAGGTTTAGGCAGTTTATTGCTTTTATAAGCCTTATACCAATTCGCTTAATTAAGTGAATTGGTATTACTAACAGGAAAATACAATGACCTTTGAAGTCATGATTTGGTGTGCAATTGCTTTGTGTATTTCACAATCGGCAATATTTTCGGGCTTAAACTTAGCGTTTTTTTCACTAAGTAGGCTTCAGCTCGAAATGGAAAGTGCAAAAGGGAACGAGGCGGCCATAAAAGTGATGGCCCTTCGAAACGACTCTAACTTTTTATTATCGACTATTTTGTGGGGCAACGTAGGTATTAACGTACTACTTACACTACTTTCTGATTCGGTATTAATGGGCGCAAGTTCGTTTTTATTCTCAACTATCGCAATTACTATTATTGGTGAAATAACACCGCAGGCTTATTTTTCGCGTAATGCGCTAAAAATGGCGAGCCTACTTTCGCCGCTAATTAAGTTTTATCAGATTCTGTTTTATGTAGTTGCTAAGCCAACGGCTTTAATTCTCGATGCATGGTTAGGTAAAGAGGGGATTACGTACTTTGCTGAAAGTGAGCTCAGAGGTATTATTCGCAAACACATAGAAGCAGAAGAGGCTGATGTTCAGCACGTTGAGGGAATAGGCGCGCTTAACTTTTTTAGCTTAGATGAAATAAGCGTAACCAAAGAGGGTGAGGTAATTGATCCAGACTCTATTATTGCTTTGCCTACTAAGCTTGATTTGCCTATTTTCCCAGACCTTACATTAACGACTGATAATGAGTTTTTACGAAAACTACATAAGTCAGGTTATAACTGGGTGATCATTACCAATGAAGACGGTTGGCCTTTATTAGTGGTAGATGCTGACGGCTTTTTACGTTCAGCCTTGTTTGAACCAGAGACGTTCGACCCTTATCATTATTGTCACAGACCTATTATTGTTGCTGATGAGGCGATGCGCCTGAGTGAAGTTATTTTAAAAATACGGGCTAGTCATTCTTTAGATAAATCGTTTGATGGGGCCATTGATCACGATGTGGTGTTAGTGTGGAGTGATGTGAAGCGCATTATTACCGGCGCTGATATATTTGGTCGGTTACTCAAAGGTATGAGTGCACCAAAACTCGAACTGCATGAAAATACAGAAAATAAAAAGCCGCTATAAAGCTGTCTCTTATACACAAATCCCTGCTAAGAAATTAGCGGGGATTTTTTTGAACTAAATCTCAATGTCATGATCAG
>NZ_JADYXO010000022.1:0-58571 GCF_015864295.1 Pseudoalteromonas sp. NZS127_1
CCGGCACGACTTGTTAGTCGAGGGATTTTAAATCCCTTGTGTCTACCAATTCCACCACTCGGGCATCGAGTTTGCTATTAAAAGCAAGTGGATAAAACTAATATGGAGCGGTACACGAGGCTCGAACTCGTGACCTCGACCTTGGCAAGGTCGCGCTCTACCAACTGAGCTAGTACCGCATCATATTAATTCTAAATTAACTATTTTATAAATTACACTTGGTAATGTAATTAAACCACAAAGTGGTGCCCGAGGCCGGACTTGAACCGGCACGACTTGTTAGTCGAGGGATTTTAAATCCCTTGTGTCTACCAATTCCACCACTCGGGCATCGAGTTTGCTAATTAAAGCGTGTGGAGTAAATTATATGGAGGCGGAACCCGGAGTCGAACCGAGGTAAACGGATTTGCAATCCGGTGCATGGCCACTCTGCCATTCCGCCCCAATGTATTGAGATAACTTGGAGCGGTACACGAGGCTCGAACTCGTGACCTCGACCTTGGCAAGGTCGCGCTCTACCAACTGAGCTAGTACCGCATTTTATTTATCAGTTATTTGAATTAACACATGATGATTTATGTGAACATTCAGGTAACTGATTAATTACCGTTTTGTTTATCTCGGGGGCTATGCCCTCTCAACACGGACGCATTCTACAGAGATTATTAAACGCGTCAATACAAAAAATGCTAGTTTTGAACTGTTTGCTTGTTTTTTATCTAAAACGGTGCGTTATTATACATTTAGAGTTAATTTTTAGTCAATTCACCCCATGCTGCACGTAAATATTGCATCATAGAACTCAAGGTTAAAAAGGTCGCAATGTACAGTAGTCCAAAACTTAAATAGTTCATCCACGTATCATATTGCCAAATCAAACCGATAATGGCTAACATTTGTGCAGCCGTCTTTATTTTACCCATATTTGATACAGCTACATTACCACGCTTACCCTGCTCTGCCATCCATTCACGAAGTGCAGATATGATAATTTCACGGCTTATTATAATAAGAGCAGGTATTGTCATATACATTGACTGGTACTGATCAGATAACGCTACAAGTGCAGCACATACCATTACTTTGTCAGCAACAGGATCTAAAAAAGCACCAAAAGGAGTTGATTGCTCAAGCTTTCTTGCCAAATAACCGTCTAATATATCGGTGATCGATGCAAGCCAAAAAATAAAGGCGGCAGCAAAAAAAGCCCAGCTATAAGGCAAATAAAATATCACCAAAAAAACGGGGATAAGAAAAAGTCTAAATGTTGTGAGTGTGTTTGGAATATTCCACATAACTACTTGGATATGTCTTTTTTGCTATATTCGCATGTAGGGCTAGCCCTTGTCATGCAAATGGTTAAATATCTTCTCAGCCATGTCAGGGCTGATCCCAGGAACTTTCTTTAACTGTTCTATATTAGCAGCTTTTACACCCTGCATGCCCCCTAAATATTTTAATAATGTTTGGCGACGCTTAGAACCTACTCCATTTATTTCTTCTAGTAGTGATTGTGTACGTTGTTTTTGTCGTTTATTACGATGCCCTGCAATAGCAAAACGGTGAGACTCATCACGTATATGCTGAATCAAATGAAGCGCAGGCGCATCTGAATCCATCGGAATGGTTTTGCGTCCACCGTCAATCAATAGTGTTTCAAGACCGGGTTTACGACTCGTTCCTTTTGCAACACCGACTAATAAAGGCATTTTAGTGTGCGGCCAATTAGAAAAGTACTGCTCAGCGCGTCCTAACTGCCCCTTACCGCCATCAATAAAGATAACGTCTGGAATTTTGTCTTCGTCTACTAACTTGTTATAGCGCTTGTTAAGTGCAAATTCCATTGCAGCATAATCATCGCCACCTGTAATACCTGTTACGTTGTAGCGCCTATACTCTTTTGTATTTGGGCCTTGTGAGTCAAATACAACACAACTTGCAACGGTGTTCTCCCCCATGGTGTGGCTTATATCAAAACACTCCATTCGGGTAATATCGTCAAGTCGCAGTGTTGCTTTTAATTGTGCATAACGTTTATTAATAGAGTCTTGGGTACTTTGTTTAACCGCAATACTGTTTAATGCATTTTTATTGGCCAGTTGTAAGTATTGCGCACGCTCACCACGAGTGACCACTTTAAGGATTACTTTGCGCTCACTTATTTGTGTAAGCGCTTCGCCGAGTGCCCCGCTCTCTTCTATTTCAAACGGTAATATGATTTCTTTTGCAATACGCCCTGTTGCTCCTGGCGCTAAATAGTACTGTCCTAAAAATGAAGTCAATATTTCTTGCTCACTCGAATCTTTAGGTACTTTTGGAAAATAGGTTTTACTACCCAGTACTTTATGATCGCGGATCATTAATAAATGAATGCCGTTTAACCCGTTTAAATGCGCAAAACCGACAACATCCATTTCTGCAAAGTTACCAGAAATAGACTGTTGCTCCTGCATTTTACGAAGTAGCATTATTTGGTCGCGAACTTTTGCCGCCAATTCAAAGTTTAATTGCAGGCTGGCTGCTTCCATTTTTTTTATTAAATCAGCAATAACTTCGTGAGATTTACCCGTTAAAAATTTACGAACATAGTCAACTTGCTCACTGTAATCATCATCAGTTACTTTATTTACACATGGAGCTGAGCAACGTTTAAGTTGATATTGCAGACACGGGCGACTTCTTGCGCGGTAATAAGCATCTTCACATTGACGAACAGGAAATATTTTTTGCATTAACCGCAAGCTTTCAGATACCGCTCCTGCGCTTGGGAAAGGCCCAAAGTACTCACCTTTAATTTTACGACTGCCACGATGAAATGCTAAACGAGGGTGTTTATGGCTAGTGAGTAAAATATAGGGGTACGACTTATCGTCGCGTAATAATATGTTGTACCGAGGCTGATATTTTTTTATTAGATTATTTTCTAGCAGCAGCGCTTCGGTTTCAGTATTGGTGAGGGTGACTTCAATGTTACAAATATTACTCACTAAAACGCGTGTTTTGCTATCGGTAATGTTACTTCTAAAGTAACTGCTCACACGCTTTTTTAGATGCTTTGCTTTACCAACATAAATAACTTGGTTGTCACTATCAAGCATGCGGTATACGCCCGGCTCACTTGATAGCGTTTTGAGAAAATGTACGTGATCGAATTCAGACATAAATTATAGTTAGTACGAAACGTCTATATCAATCATTTTATGACGAATAGCTAAATGGGTAAGCTCAACATCACCACCTACATTTAACTTTTCAAACATACGGTAACGATAGCTATTTACTGTTTTAGAGCTTAGATTTAAGCGTTCAGCTATATTTTGTGCTTTTTCACCTTTGGTGATCATAAGCATAATTTGCAGTTCGCGCTCAGATAAACTCTGAAAAGGGTTTTCATCTGTGCGGCCTGTCACTTGTGCAAGCGCTATCTGCTGTGCAATTTCAGGTGCAATGTAACGCTGACCAGCATGAACACAACGAATGGCACGAACCATTTCATCAGAACCTGCACCTTTAGTTAAAAAGCCATGTGCACCAATTTGCATTACCTTGCTCGGAAACGGGTCTTCACAATTAACAGTAAGCACAATAATTTTTACATCTGGGCAGTAACGACAAATCTTTTTAGTCGCTTCTAATCCGCCCATGCCTGGCATATTCATATCCATTAATACTATGTTTGGCGCATGCTGACGACAAAACTGTACAGCCTCTTCGCCAGTTTTAGCTTCGCCAATTACTTTAAACCCTCGTACGTCATCAAGAATACGCTTGATTCCTGTTCGTACAAGTTCATGGTCATCAACTAAAAGTACATTAATCAATGGAACATCCTCACTTACCTAACAACATGCAATTTAATTAAATTAATTTGCCACAGTAACATACATAAAGCGAAACAATAATTAATATTATTGCCTCGCTCTAATAGTTTAAGATGACGATTTTTCGCTAAATCTGTCAACCCATAACGCAATGATACCATCACCCGTTACATTACACGCAGTACCAAAGCTATCTTGTGCTAAATAAAGTGCAATCATTAATGCAACAGCACCTTCATTAAACCCAAGCATGCTTGTTAATAAACCAAGCGCCGACATGACTGCACCACCTGGCGCACCCGGTGCTGCAATCATTACTACACCTAACATCATAATAAACGGTAGCATACCCATTAATGAAGGAACTTCCATGCTTGGCGATAAAAACATAACAGCCATTGCACAGGTTACTATAGTGATAGTTGAGCCAGATAAGTGAATAGTCGCGCAAAGTGGCACTGTAAAGTTAGCTACATCTTCTTTAACGTTATTTGCTTTACTTGATTGAAGCGATACTGGAATCGTTGCTGCACTTGACATAGTACCTAACGCTGTAAAGTAAGCTGGTAGCATATTTTTAACTAATTCGATTGGATTACGTTTTAACAATATACCTGTCGCTATATATAAAACGCTTAACCATAACCAATGCATAACAAGCGCTGCAATTAGTACTACACCAAATGTTTGCAACGTATCTACCACAGTGCCTGCCACCGTCATTTCGGCAAATACGCCAGCAATGTAAAATGGTAAAGCTGGAATAATTACTTTCGATAATAACCCGTCCACTACATCACGACCCTGATCAGACACCTTTTTAAGCGTATCAAGTTCTAGTTGGCTCATGCCTATACCAAATACAAAAGCAGTCACTAATGCGGTCATTACACCCATCAGAGGTGGAATTTCTAAATCAATAAAACTACCTATTTCAGTAGCAACTTCTGTTTCAAATGTAATGCCACCACTTAAAAAAGGTATAACAGCACTTACTAATAAAAATGCAAGCGTACCTGCAATAATGGTAGAGCTGTAAGCAAACCCTACTGTTTTACCAAGTAAGTGACCAGACCCTTTTGGTAGGCCAGCAATACCCGATGCAATAAAAAATAAAATGATAAGAGGGATGGTAAAGGAGATAATTTGACCAATCAGCTCTTTTACTGTAAATAAAAGTTCAACACCAGTTATAGGTACATACAGTCCGACTAAGATACCGGCCACAATACCGGCAATTAATTTTAAGATTAACTTCATTGTGATTGCTTAATTGAATTTAGATACGTGTTTTTATCATGTTTTAGACGCATTGTGTGATAAAACTATTCAAGTTACATTCATATGCACAAATAACGAACAAATACAGCTTGATCCAATGCTCTTTCGAACATTTTTTGACTAAACGAGTTTTTACTCTTTAAATTTCAAATTAAGCCCGCACCTATAATAACTAAAGCACCGTTAATAATTGATTTTTATTTCGGCTGGTTATAAGCCCAATAGATATATGTTATAGCCAAACTTTACTTTAGTTTTTTTAAACTCACAGTAAAGTGTGTTTATATAGTTAGTAGCAAAGGCTATTAACACGTTGATCAGATTGCATCCAAAGGAACATTATGTCTACTATTTTTGAAGATAACTCACTAAGCATCGGTAATACACCGCTGGTAAAACTTAACCGTGTTACAGGTGGGAATGTATACGCTAAAGTTGAATCTCGTAATCCAAGCTTTAGTATCAAATGCCGCATTGGTGCATCGATGATTTGGGAAGCTGAAAAATCAGGTCAGCTTGTTGAAGGTAAAGAACTTATAGAACCAACATCGGGGAACACCGGTATTGCACTTGCATTTGTTGCAGCAGCACGTGGTTACAAGTTAACACTTACTATGCCAAACACCATGAGCCTAGAACGTCGCAAGCTATTAAAAGCATTAGGTGCAAATCTAGTGCTTACCGACGGTGCTAAAGGTATGAATGGCGCAATTGAGAAAGCAAAAGAAATTCAAGCAACAGCACCTGATAAGTATATTTTATTACAACAATTCGAAAACCCTGCAAACCCAAAAATTCACTTTGAAACAACAGGCCCTGAAATTTACGATGCGCTTGACGGCAAAGTAGACTTTTTTGTAGCAGGTGTAGGTACTGGTGGTACTATTACAGGTGTTAGCCGCTACCTTAAAACAGAAAAAGGTTTAAACGTTAAGTCTATTGCTGTTGAGCCAACTAACTCTCCTGTTATTAGCCAAACGCTTGCCGGTGAAGAAATTAAACCTGGCCCTCATAAAATCCAAGGTATTGGTGCAGGCTTTATCCCTGGCAACTTAGATATGGACTTAATTGATGGTGCCGAGCTTGTATCTAACGAAGACGCAATTGCAATGGCGCATCAGTTAATGAAAAAAGAAGGTATTTTAGTCGGTATTTCGTCAGGTGCTGCGGTTGTTGCAGCTAAGCGAATTGCTGAAAAACCTGAAAACGCAGATAAAAATATTGTTGTTATCCTACCTAGTGCAACTGAGCGTTACTTATCAAGCCCAATGTTTGATGAAGAATTTAGTGAGCAAGAGTTAGTACAATAAGTAATTTTAAGATTTTTAAAAGGATGCTTTAGGCATCCTTTTTTATTATTTATTATCCAATTTTCTATTTATTGCCCCCCATACCTTTACATCTTCCTAGATAAACCACACACTTTAAAAAAACTAATTAATAATAACTAATATGAAAAAAATCACGAGTTTATTAAGTTTGGTTATCTGTTTATTTTTATCAGCCTGTGGAGACGATACCAAAACACTTGGCGACACTCCTGGCGATACAGCAACCGCTTATTTTGATGCGCTTTATAACCAACAAGACCTTCAAAAAGCCAGCACCATGGCAACACCCAATCTTACGCGCATCATGAAATCCTACGGCACTGCAAAACAGTTTTCCCGTAACTTAGTAAATATGCAATATGATGAAGTAACCATTGAAGTTGATATGACCAATATGAGCATCCGTGAACAATACGGTGATAACGCCAAAATAAACCTTATTTTTACCGGCTATTTAAATGGTGATAAAATTGACGAAATGCGCAGTGTAAAAATGCTTCGTAAAAAGGGCAAATGGTACATAGATAAAATAGTTGCCGACCCTTACGCTCGTTAAAATAAATGAATTTGTCCCGTCCTAAAATACGTTGACGGTTTTAATTGAAGGCCAGTAGCTTTTGCTCCTGGCTTTTTTTGTGCACTTGGTTTGGTGTTTTCATTCCTAAACTCAAATGCGGCCTCATTTCATTGTATATTAATATTGATTCTTCGACGAGTTCACGTAGCTCTTTTAGATTTTGGCATTTATAGAGTAAGAACTCCTGCTTCAATATGCCGTTAATACGCTCCGCCAGTGCATTTTGATAGCAGTCATAGCCATCGGTCATTGATGGAATAATGCCATTTTCATTAAGCTTTACTTGATATACCTGCGAGCAATACTGCAACCCTCTATCTGAATGATGAATCGTACTACATTGATACTGACGATTATTGATTGTCATATCTAATGCCTTAACAACATCTGTCGCCTTCATATCATCACTGAGTTCATAACCCATAATTTTGCGACTATACGCATCAGTTACTAGCGATAGATAGTGAACACCTTGCTCTGATTGAACATAGGTTATATCGCTTACAAAAACCTCTTCTGGCCGCGATGGTTGCACATCTTTTAGCAAGTTAGGATGCTTTTTCATCCAATGTTTACTAAAAGTAGTTTTAGTGTAACTACGCTTAGGTTTAACCAATAAACGTTCATTTTTCAAATAACTAAAAAAAGCGTCTCGACCTAAACTTATGCCTCGCTCTATGAATTTTGGTTTAAGTAAAAAATACAACTTTCTTCCACCTAAGCGCGGCATAAAACGTCGTATTTCCAATACCATCGCTTTAACTGGTGCTAGTTCAATAGCACGCAGTTTAGCTCTGCTCTCTCGTTGATATATCGCTTGTCTCGTTATACCAAGCAGCATGCAAGCACGTTCTAAGCTAACTATTTTTTGCTTTTGAAGGCTTCTTGCTCCTTGGCAATATACTTTTTTCGAAGGCTTGTTCCATGCTCAGCGTCAAGAATATTAACCACTTCATTGAGTAACAGGTTACGTAAGTGCTCATCTTCAAGCTCTCGCTCGAGGCGTTTGATTTTTTGAGCGGGACTTTCTTTGGCTTTAGGTGATGTAGGCATAGTTATCTTAGGTGATTGAGTCCAATCCATCTTACCGTGTTTTCTTAACCAAGTAAGCACGGTAGAACGACCTTGTATGCCATAAATTTTTTGGGCTTGTTTATAAGTCATATCGCCTTTTTCTACAGCGTCGACAACTTGTAATTTAAAGCCTAATGAATAATCTCGTTGTGTTCGTTTGATCGGTGTATTATTTGACTTGGTCATAATAAATCCTAAATGTGTAAACACATTTCAGGACGAGACAATTAAACATAAAAAGGCCTTACATTTGTAAGGCCTTTTTCGCTTTAGTTAGTATTTAAAGTACTGCGCTACAGCTCACCTGGTTGAAAATTATCAACTGCGATGGCTTTCTTTCGTAACTTATTAGCGTGATGCATTGCATCTGCATCAGTTTGCTCTAATAACTTATTTTCAAGCGCATAATTTATAGCACCTTCAATATCAAGCGTTGCAGGCACACTGCCCTTACGCTGCCATTGTTTTAGATCTTTAAACTGCGCTTGCATATCATGCATAGCTAAAAATGCGCTTTCCATGACCCCTGTACCTGCATTTTCATCTACATAACATAAATGCGTTAAGCGGTTTCTAAATACACCCGGTTGAGTCATACGCTCACAAATACTTTGTGCAATTTCATCACTTGGTCTGTGGTAATGGTTTCCAAGCGGGAATACGATACGTTTAAGGGTAAAATTAACAACCGGATTTGAAAAGTTTTTAAAGAAGCCATTAAACGCTTGGCCAATTTCAAATAATGAGTTCTCAATAGCATATTTTACAAATGGTAAATCAGCTTGTTGGCGCCCTTCGTCTTCATAACGTTTTAAAACAGTTGATGCTAAGTACAAATGACTTAATACATCACCCAAACGTGCCGATATCATTTCTTTTCGTTTAAGCTCACCGCCAAGCATTAACATAGCCACGTCTGTGCAAATAGCTAAGCCTCGGCTCATTCTGCTCAGCTGCTTATAATAAACAGCCGTTTCACCACCTACAGGCGCTTTAGCAAAATAACTACGTGTTAAGCCATGCACAAATGCCATACCTGCATTACTTGCTGCAAATATTATATGGTTCATTAATAAACCATCAAATTGTTCAAGTGCTGCGTCGTCATCTTCCATTGCAGCGGCTTCCATTTCTTTTAAAACAAATGGATGACAGCGTGTTGCACCTTGGCCAAATATCATTAAGTTACGCGTTAAAATATTCGCGCCTTCAACCGTAATTGATACTGGGATACCCATATAGCCATGTGCCAAATAGTTATTAGGCCCTACTTGAATTCCTTTACCTGAATGAATATCCATTGCATCATTCATTACCGTACGACCCATTTCAGTCATATGGTATTTAGCAATCGCTGTTACAACCGACGGGCTTAATTTTAAATCAATCGCACCTGCGGTCATTAATCTGCACGACTCAAGTGTGTAAGTTAAACCACCAATACGTGCAAGTGCCTCTTGCACACCTTCAAACTGCCCTATTGATACACCAAACTGCTGGCGTACCATGGCGTATGCCGATGTCATTTTTGAAGCTAAATGTCCAGTTGCTGCACTTAATGCCGGTAGTGATATACCACGCCCTGCACTTAAACACTCAACAAGCATTCTCCAGCCACGCCCTGCACACTCTTGCCCACCAATGATCCAGTCCAATGGTATAAATACATCTTTACCGTAAGTGGTACCATTCATAAAGGCCATATTAAGCGGATAATGACGCTCACCCGTTTCGACACCCGGATGATCGGTTGGTATTAGAGCACATGTAATGCCTAGCTCTTTCTTATCACCTAATAAAGTATCAGGGTCATACATTTTAAATGCTAAGCCGAGTACAGTAGCCACTGGTGCAAGTGTAATGTAACGCTTTGACCAATTTAAACGCAGGCCCATTACTTGCTCTCCATTGTGCTCACCCATACACACCACGCCCGAATCAGGAATGCTGCCAGCATCAGAGCCCGCCTCTGGTCCCGTTAATGCAAAACAAGGAACATCTGTACCATTAGCTAAACTTGGCAGCCAACGATCTTGCTGCTCTTTAGTACCATAGTGAAGAAGTAACTCGCCCGGACCTAAGCTATTAGGCACCATAACAGTGACTGCGGCTGTTAAGCTTTTAGTCGAAATTTTTGATACTATCGTTGAATTAGCAATTGCCGAGAACTCACGACCGCCAAATTTTTCAGGAATGATCAGCGCAAAAAAACCTTCTTTTTTTAGGTAATCCCACACTTCTTTTGGTAAGTCTTTGTCTTTTTGTACAATTTGATAATCATCAAGCATCGCCAATAAGGTTTCTACTTGGTTAGCCATAAATGCGTTTTCTTTATCGCTAAGCTCTGGTTTAGGAAAGCGGTGCAGTTTTTGCCAGTCTGGGTTACCACTAAATAACTCACCATCCCACCAAACATCACCTGCTTCCATCGCCTCTCGCTCTGTTTGCGATAATGGCGGAAGCACCTTTTTGAACATTTTAAACGTAGGACGACTAATCAAGTTTAGGCGAATATCTTTAACCGCAAAAATAACCACCACCACGACCAGCAATATTATAAATATTAACATGCGCACATTCCTTACACATTGAATGAAAATAGTAACTTAATTATGACCCATCTTAATTTAAATACAATCATTGAACGACGAGTCGAGAGCCTTAACGCATTCATTTTATTGTTTTAAACATCACTGCTATTATCAACGTTTTAATAACAATAAATTAAAGGAATAGCATGACCCCCTTTCGATTTAAACTAAGTATGAGCGCCTTAATGGTAGCAAGTACTCTTGCTTTAACGGCCTGCGATGCGCAAGTAACTATAGACACTACCGATTCAGCACACACTAAAAAAGCTGTAACAGCTAAAGATGCAAAAACATTTATAACAAACACAGAAAAAGAACTAAGTGCACTTTATTTAGAATCGAGCCGTGCAGAGTGGATTTACGCAAACTTTATTACTCATGATACGTCGGCTCTATCGGCTGAAGTTAACCGTAAAATGACAGAAACAGTCGTGCGTTTAGCAAATGAAGCTGCAAAATACGACGAACTAGAGCTTGATTACGATGCTCGCCGTAAGCTTGATAAACTAAAACTAGCACTTACACTTCCTGCCCCACAAGACGCTGATAAAACAGCACAACTTTCACAAATTGTCGCAGAGCTTGGCGGGCTATATGGTAAAGGTAAATACTGTAAAGAAGACGGCACCTGTTTAAGCCTTGGCGACATGACTTCAAAAATGGCCACCAGCCGAGATTACAACGAACTACTTGATTTATGGCAAGGCTGGCGTGAAATATCAAAACCCATGCGCCCACTTTACGAGCAACAAGTAGCACTTACCAACGAAGGTGCAAAGGAGCTTGGTTATGCCGATACGGGCGCTATGTGGCGCAGTAAATACGATATGCCTGCTGATGACTTCACCACTGAGCTTGACCGTATTTGGGGCCAAGTTAAACCACTGTATAACTCGCTACACTGCCATGTTCGCGCAAAGTTAGGTGAAAAGTACGGCACCGACAAAGTACCTCAAGATCAGCCAATACCAGCGCACTTGCTTGGTAATATGTGGGCGCAAGCATGGGGTAATATTTACGATGTAGTTGCACCAGAAAACGCCGATCCGGGTTACGACGTAACCGAGTTATTAGCTCAAAATAATTACGACGAACTTAAAATGGTAAAAGGGGCTGAAAACTTTTTTACCTCAATGGGTTTTGACGCACTACCAGAGACATTTTACGAGCGTTCACTGTTTGTAAAACCAAAAGACAGAGATGTGCAGTGTCATGCATCAGCATGGAATATCGATAGCAAAGACGATTTACGCATTAAAATGTGTATTCAGCGCACAGGCGAAGAGTTTTCAGTTATTCACCATGAATTAGGTCATAATTTTTATCAACGCGCATACAACAAGCAGCCTTTATTTTATCAAGAAAGTGCAAACGATGGTTTTCATGAAGCCATTGGTGACACCATTGCCTTATCGGTTACACCGGGTTACTTAAAAGAAATCGGCTTACTTGAACAAGTACCTGATGAATCTAAAGATATTGGTTTATTAATGAAAATGGCACTTGATAAAGTCGCCTTTGTGCCGTTTAGCTTAATGGTTGATCAGTGGCGCTGGCAGGTATTTTCAGGGGAAGTAGCACCGGAAAATTACAATAAAGCATGGTGGGAACTACGTGAAAAATACCAAGGAGTGCAAGCTCCTATCGCACGTAGCGAAAATGATTTTGATCCGGGTGCTAAGTACCACGTTCCGGGTAACACGCCTTATACACGTTACTTTTTAGCGCATATTTTGCAATTTGAATTTCATCGCAGCTTATGTGAAATTGCCGGTAACGATAAAGCCATTCATCGCTGCTCTATTTATAACTCAAAAGAAGCAGGGGATAAGCTAAACGCTATGCTTGAAATGGGTTCGTCTCGCCCTTGGCAAGAGGCGCTTGAAACTGTAACAGGTAAGCCGCAAATGGATGCAACAGCAATGCTCGATTACTTTGCACCATTACAAACATATTTAAATAAACAAAACGAAGGCCGCAACTGCGGCTGGTAAATAGCGCTGAACAAAAAGCCCGCTCAAATGGGCGGGCTTTTTATTCATATTCTAATTTTCTGTTAAATTAGAACTGTAAGCTTACATTTGCAAAGTAAGCATCATAATCAGAATCATCCCAGTTATTGCCGTAACCTGCTTTTAAACCAACATTGTTGTTGAAAAAGTGTTGGCCACCAAGAGTGTAGTCATCATTTTTATTAACTGTAACAAACACCGATGTTGCTTTGCTGAAATAGTAGTTAGATGCTAATTCCCAGTTACTTGAACCGCCATCAACATCTTCAAATTTACCTTCAACAGTCAAGAAGTTACCTTGCTGTAAATCAACAAAGTACTTAGCTGCTACTGCACGGTAATCAAACTCATCATCTGCTGTTACTGTAAAGCCGATATAATCAGTGCTGTTTAACTGGTGGTTATATGCCAAATCAAACACAAACTGATTGTCAGCATCTTCTACATCAACAAACGTAGCTTTTAATACAAGGTTTGGATTAAAGAAGTAACCCGCTGAAAGTTCAATTACATCCGTGCTTGAGCCAAAATCACTATCGAAATTATTGTACTGTGCACCTAATACAAAATCTTCTACAAAATACTCACCGCCAACGCTAGTAACATCTCCAAGATCATTATCACTGTATGCACCATAAACATTTGTTTGCTTATTGATGTACTCAAATTGATCGTAAGGACCTAACGTCGCTTTTGGAGAAAAATAATACGTTGAGTCAACACTTAGTGTGTCATCACCATCTACGTCCACATATCCTACATGGCTGATTGATTGGTAAGTATCTGCGGCTATTGCAGTGGTTGCAGCGCTTGATAATAAAATGCTCGAAATGATAACGGCTAATTTTTTCATTTTAAATTCCCTATAAATATTACTTTTATGCCTCAGCTGTCTAGCCAAAGTCGGGGCGCATCCTAACGCCAAAAAAATGAACAAAAACTGAATAAAAGGTCAGATTAAACCCAGTGGAGTTGTAATAATTTATACGTAAATGTAAATACAAAGTATCTTCCAAATCTACAAGACAATATCATGTCATCATTTAAATTTAAAAAGTAACAAATACGGTACAAACTGTCGCTAAATTGAACACAACTTAATTATTCGATAAACCTCATCAATATAATTTCCTCTCACTAAATTTTTTTAATTTCTCAAAAAAATTACTCTGTTTAATTCATTATTTCTGTATTTATAATGAAAAATAGGTTTGTATCAGTGCATATTTTTATCTGTTTTTTTCCAATAACCATTGTTTACTAGCAAAAACAACTCCAATACTTACTATTTTATAGCTATTATCATCGACCGCACTTAATGACTTTAATAACAATTTAGCCATTCATGGCGACTCTATTTATAACTCAAAGGAGTTATTTAGATGAGCATAATAAAGGCCGTAATTATGACTGGTAAAAGTTTATAGTTAAAAGCTCAAACGTTTAAAAACGACAAAGCCCGCTAAATTTAGCGGGCTTTTTAATATTACTTTTGTATTAACTAAGTACGGGACTTAATTAAAACTGAAAACGCATGTTAGCAAAGTACGCATCGTTATCAGAATCATCAGCGTTGTTTTCGTAACCCACCTTTACACCAATATTTTTATTGATGAAGTGTTGAGCACCAAAGCTATAAGTATCTTGCTTATTGTAGTTAGCAAATACAGATGTTGCTTTTGAGAAGTAGTAGTTAGTTTCTGCTACCCATTGGTTTTCTGCATCATCAATGCTTTCGTATTTACCTTCAAAAGTAAGGTAGTTACCTTGCTGTAAATCAATAAAGTATTTAGCAGCTACTGCACGGTAGTCAAAATCGTCGTCTGATGTAAGTGTAACACCTACGTAATCTGTGCTGTTTAGCATGTAGTTGTAAGCTAAATCAAATAATGCGTAATCATCGCCGTCTTTGTTTTCAACTAGTGTTAATTTTGCAAGTAAATCAGGGTTGAAAAAGTAACCACCCGTCAGTTTATAAAGCTCACTGTTAGAACCTGAATCTGGGTCTAGGTTTTCGTAAGATGCGCCAACAACAAATTCATTAATGAAGTATTCACCACCAACTGATGTTAAATCGCCAAAGTCGTCATCAGCGTAGCCACCATATACGTTAGTTTGTTTATTGATGTATTCAAACTGATCGTACGGACCTAACGTTTTTTTAGGAGATAAGTAGTAAATAGAATCTACAGCAACGGTGTCGTTGTTATCGCTATTTTTATAGCTTAGGTTACTAATTGAATTATAGCTGTCTGCAGCAGCCGCAGTGCTAGATAATAAAATGCTCGAAATAATAACTGCTAATTTTTTCATTGTAAGACTTCCCTATGTACATTGCTTTTTATGCTCTAGCTGTATTGCTAAAGTCGAGGCACATGCTAACGTTAGGAAACTGAATGAAAACTTAACTAACCAGTTGTATTTATTAAGTTAATTGTAAGGAAGTGTTGTAAACTGTAAAATTAAAGTAGTTGCAACATCTAGTCAACAACTACTTAAAACATGTACCGTATTAAAGCGCGTGTTGGCTAATAATACGATAAACATCGTTAATATTATCGCCAGACTTAAACTCTTTACTAATTGGTGTTGGATCTGAGCCAACCCATATTTTTAGCTCGGCATCTAAGTCAAAATGGCCTGCACTTTCTTTACTAAACTTGGTAATTTTAGAGTAAGCAATACTCACCATTTCCATTTTAGAGCCGGTCATACCTTGCTTATCAATTAAGATTAAGCGCTTATTAGTAAAAATAAACATATCACGTACTACTTTATATGCCTTTTCCACTTGCTCGCCGTCAATTAATGTATTGGCGAGGATTTTCTCTAAATCAGAATCGTCAACTTCGCTTGCATTACCCATAAGTCCGCTAAGTAAACCCATTATACTTTCTCCTGTTTAAATATTTGATTCTCTAATGTGTGACCATTAACTAACTGCCTGTACTGCCAGTGTTGTTGATGACAAAAATTCAGTAGTGCAATATCAAGTGGATCGCTCGTTGGTTGATACTCAACAACATATTCTTTATGCTGGCTCATATACACTCGGCTCACCCCTGCAATTGCTTGAAGCTGTTGCTCAACATTTTGATAAGCTTCGCTTAGCATTAATGTATAAAAGTGTTTATCAGTATTATTTGTTTTTGTTTGATGCTCGCTTAGTACGCCTTTATCTAAATGAAGCACCTGTGAGCATAGTCGTTCAAGCTCAGTTAAATCGTGAGAGCTTAAAATAAACGTAGCCTGTTCACTTAATTCAGATACTAGCTCGCGTACTTCTCTGGCATGAATCGGATCAAGCCCTGCGGTTGCTTCATCAAGCATTACAATTTGTGGCGCGCCAATAAGTGCTTGCGCTATCGTAACGCGCTTGCGCATACCGTGCGATAAATCCCCTGCACGCTGCTTTGCAATTTCTTTTAAGCCAACCAAGTCAAGTACACGTAGCGCCTCAGTTTGGCTTTGCTTAGCGCCCATACCTTGCAGTTTTGCATAAAAGGCGAGTTGCTTATCTATATTAAAACGAGGGTCAAGTTGTGCGTCTTGCGGTAATGCACTTACTTTATTAAATAAAGCAGCGCTCCCTGGCTTATGCCCTAATATTTCAAGGCTGCCTTTACTTGGCGCTATATAGCCGCACAACAAACTAAATAAGGTGGTTTTACCCGCACCATTTGGCCCAACAAGCGCCACTGGCGCGCCTTTATTAATCTCAAAGTCCACATTATTAAGCGCAAGTTTTGCACCATACGATTTACTCAAACCGCTGGCTGTAATTAATGGTCTCATAGTGAGCTCCTTGCAAAAATACATTGAGCAACGCTTAGTAACACCGCAGTTTGCACAAGGGGAATAGCCACAGCGCTTAATAATGGTAAATTTTGCCCCGCTAATAACTCTATTTGCACACCCGGAAATAAATAATCAAGCAAGCCTAATGCGGGTATTTGCCATTGCAATATACCAACTACAATACCGCCTGCTGCAAAATATAAAATTGCCAATACAATAGATAAACGCGATGAGCGAGCAAAGGTATTTATTAACGTCATAAGTGCTACAAATGGACACAGAGTAATCACTAATATTAAAAATATAGAAAGCGCACGGGCAAAACCACCAGCCAGTAAACTTGGATCTCTAAACCCTAGTACAGCAAGCGTAGCCACAAGAGTAATGCCCACTAAGCAGGCTAATACCGCTAATTGCCCTAAAAAACGACCAAACAGTATTTCAAAGCGAGTGGAGCGCAGTGATAAAAACCTTAGTGTGCCGCGCTCTCTATCGCCTACCGTTTGGTCGCTACAAATAAATAAACCAAAAACGGGAAAGCTATACAGGGCTATTAACCAGTACATAGCAAATTCGGCCTCAGGCCAATCCAATAATTTACTTAAACCAATAGAACCTGATATATCACGGGCTATTTGCTCAAAATCGGGCGCACTTACAATGCCTACTGCCTGCCCTATTGGGTAGCGCAGTATTATTAGCCACACCAATGCAAAGGCAGCTAATGCAATAAGTCCACGTTTAGTTAAAAACATACGTACAAGCTCAAATCCCGCTATTTGCGTTAATCGCCCTACGTTTATCGGTAATGGTGTTGCCATTGACTATCCTTAATGACTTTTTATTTTCTGTGTATTTATCCACACTAAGTGTAAACACCTTGAATTACCAGCAAAAAAAAGCTCACCTATAGTGAGCTTTGTAACAATACATTTAAATGTAACAGCATAAATTGCGATATAAATTATAAATGCTGCTTATAAACCTCAAGTGCTTGGCTTAAATCGCTAATTAAATCTTCAACATCTTCAAGGCCAATATGCAGGCGAATAACCGGGCCTAAATCCCAACCTGTATTTGAACGCAGCCCTTTCATAGTTAAATTAGCCGTTACTAAACTTTCAAAACCGCCCCACGAAAAGCCCATTTTAATATGCTCAAGGCTATCTAAAAATGCATCAATCGCTTTTTGATTACCGGTTTTCATCACAAATGAAAACAACCCATTACTGCCATCAAAATCACGTTTAAAAAACTCATGCCCTGGGCAGGTTTCAAATGCAGGGTGGCGAATATGATCAACAAGCTCATGTTGTTCAAGCCATTTAGCTACTTCTATTGCTGCTTTTTCATGTTGATTCAAACGCACACCCATTGTACGCAGGCCTCTAAGCGCTAAATACGCATCATCGGCACTGGTACATTGCCCTAGTAAGTACGAGTTTTCGCGCAAGGTTGGCCAGTACTTTTTATTAGCAACAGCCACACCCATCATCACGTCTGAATGGCCGACAATATACTTCGTTGCAGCCTGAATACTAATATCAACACCGTGCTCTAGCGGACGATAATGCAAACCGTTGCCGTAGGTATTATCAAGTATGGTCATTACGCTATGCTCATTGGCTACTTTTACCATAGCAGGCACATCTTGCACTTCCATCGTAATAGAACCTGGAGATTCTAAAAACAATACTTTGGTATTTGGCTGAATGTAGTCTTTAATGCCTGCGCCAATGGTTGGCGGGTAGTAGGTTGTTGTAATGCCCAGCCCCACTAAAATTTTATCGCAAAAATCGCGAGTTGGTTCGTACACGTTATCAACCATTAAAATATGATCACCGGTTTTTAAAAACGATAAAAATACTTGGCTAATCGCCGCCGCGCCACAAGGGTATAGTGCACACCCTTCGCCGCCTTCAAGTTCTGTAATCGCTTCTTGTAGCGCAAAGTGTGTTGTTGTTCCCCGGCGCCCATAAAATAACGTTTTATCGCCACGGGTTTTAGCAGCTTCTTTTAAATCTGCTACAGTATCAAATACAATGGTAGATGCACGCTGTACAACGGGATTTACTACGCCATGTGTATAGGCTTTTTTGCGCCCTGATGATACCAGCTGAGTGTTTTTATTACTTTTACTCGACATTGTTAATCCTTAAGGGTTTGTGCGCCAATGCTCAATTAAATAACGAGAGATAGAGTCGGTTCTAGGCAGCTTTAAATGCTCCCCTTCTTCGTGCCAATTACCAAATTGCTCTAAGTCTTCACGACTAAACCATTTTGCATCGTCTAGCTCTTCTTTATCTACGTTAATTTCCTCAGATGTCGCCTCTGCAAAAAAACCAAGCATAATGGACGATGGGAACGGCCATGGCTGAGATGCAACATAACGTACGTTATCAACCTCTATACCTGCCTCTTCTTTAACTTCACGCGCAACCGCTTGTTCTAGTGTTTCACCTGGGTCAACAAATCCAGCAAGCGACGAATACATACCAATAGGCCACGCGGCTTGGCGACCTAATAAACAGCGTTCTACTCCGTCAGCAAAGACTTTAGTAACGACCATAATTACCGCAGGATCGGTACGCGGGAATGTAGGATGCTTACAGTTTTCGTTTTCACATACACGAGAATGCCCTGCTTCCACTGAACGGTTTTTACTACCGCAGCGCCCACAAAAACGGTGCGTGGCATGCCAATAACATAACCCTCTCGCAAGGGCGGCTATTGAGGCATATTTAATGGTTACTTGAGGCCCATATTGGCGAATATCAAAAAATTGAGCGCCCTCTATTAAAGGCGTAAGTACGCTTTCATCCAGATCAGATACATCCAATGCAAACACACCATGTTTAGCATTATTTAAACCAACAAAAATAGCACTCGTTAAATCTAAATGCGCCACTTGTTGATACGTTAAATAGCTTACTTTAGGGGTATCTTTAATAAATAGGGTTTGATTATTTTTAACTAAAACCCATTTACTTTGCGCCGACATTTGCGCTTTAAGCCACGATGGGTCTTTACGAAAATTTGAGCCTCTGTCTAGTGGCATGTTGCTATAATGAAGCATGTAAGTCCTTGGTAACTCGTTATGCTTTAAAATTACCATAATCATTTAGCAAACCCAATTGATTACAGTAATAAAAAAAGCCTATATAAGGCTTAATTCATCTATTACGGCTTTGTATTAAAATCTCTCATGTTGCAGGCACTTAGCTTGCACTTTTTTAACTATTTTTTACTGTTAAAGTAGCAAAGTATTATCAATTAAATGAAATTGCTCTGCGCTTTGTTTTAATACCTCAGCGGTTAACCGGTCAGCACCGTATACATCGCACGGTACGTTATACTGATTCTTTAAATGCCCAAGTAATAAAGCAAAGTCACCATCGCCAGAAAGCAAAATAACCTTATCAAGGTTTTTACCCTGCTCTAACATGTCTATTGTTATACCTACATCCCAATCACCTTTAGCGCTTCCATCACGGCGTTGAATAAAGGGCTTTAGCTTTACGTCAAAACCAATTGCACGCAAAATATTTTGAAACTGATTTTGCTTTTCATCCCCTCGATAAATAGCATACGCAAAAGCACATTCAATATTGTATTGCGCCTGCATCATTCGCCAAAACGCATTGTAATCAAAGTTTTTCCCGTAACTCTCGCGGCACGTGTAATAAATATTTTGCACATCAACAAAAATACCGACCCGTGGTTTAGTGCTCTGCTGCTCGTTTTGTAAAGTCATTTAGTGTCCTAGTGAGGATTAATAGCAATTAAAGTAACGTTATAAAATAAGTGTACCTTGCAATTTATATTTAAGTAACCTAAATTAGTTACTTGACCTTATGTAACCAATATTGGTTACATATTAAAAAGTAACCATTTTGAGATTTTTATGATTGGTGTGATCAGCGGCGATATTATTAAATCGCAAACAATCCCTAAGCAGCAATACGATGCCATGCTTTATCAACTAGAGCAAAGTTTGCGAAACATTTCGGGTGAGCAAACCCTTTGGAATATATACCGAGGCGATGCCTTTCAGTTACAGGTTAATAATCCTGAGCATCTTTTTAAAAATGCCATATTGGTATATTTACACCTTAAATCGTCGGGTTATGAGCTACGCCAGAGCTTGGCGCTTGGGCAAATAGATAACCCACGCAGCGATATAAAAACAGCAACCGGTTCTGCTTTTACCCTTTCGGGGCAAGGCCTTGATAAAATAGGTAATCAACGCTTTGTTTTTAATATTAATGAGCAGCAGCTTGATGAAAGCTTAAATCTTAATTTAGCCTTTGCCGACGTATTACTCACTAAAATCACGCAAAAACAAGCAAATGCCCTGTATGTCTATTTAACATCATCAGACAACAGCCACGCGGCACTGGCTAAAGAGCTTAAAACAAGTCGCGAAAATGTAACAAAACTACTAAATTTAGCGCACTACCAACTTATAGAACGCTTTATTAAGCACACACAACACGTTATAAAAAATATAATTAAAGGAGGTGAATAATGGAGTTTTCACTTTTACTGGTCGCGCTTATTATTGGCCACTTACTCGCTGATTTTTACTGGCAACCTATGAGTTGGGTAAACGACAGAAACACCCGTCACTTTAAAGCCAGTAAGCTTTATTTTCATGTACTTGTGCATGGTGTAACAAGTGCACTCATTATTACCGTGTGGGAATACACATTCGGGTGGCAACAACTAAGCAGTGTTTTAATTGCCACGGCGAGCATTATGTTGAGCCATTACTTTATTGATATAGCTAAATCGTATTCTAATAAAGGCGTGGTGCCTTTTTTACTTGATCAAATAGCGCACATACTCGTTATTATTGCGCTCAGTATTTGGCTAACTGATAACAATAGCTTTATGGCTGCAATTAATAATATGCTCACTGATCCCAAAATACTGTGGGTGGTATGCGGTTATTTAATTATTTTAAGTCCTAGCGCCGTATTTATAAGAATGATGTTAGAGCGTTTAACAAGTAACTTTTCAAGTACTGGTAGCTTACCACTTGCAGGGCAAAGCATAGGTATGCTTGAGCGCGTACTTATGCTGAGCTTTATATTGCTTGACCAATTTGCAGGGCTTGGCTTTTTACTTGCGGCAAAGTCGGTATTTAGGTTTGGCGATTTAAGTGCAAGCAAAGATAAAAAACTTACCGAGTACGTTATGCTCGGCACACTACTTAGCGTAAGTGTTACTTTATTTGTCGGCTTGGGTATTAACTATTTAATCAGGTAGGCAATACAGTAAGTACAAATTACAGGCAATAAAAAACGCGCTGCTTCTATTTATTCAAAAGAAGAGAGCGCGTTTTTTGTATCAGCCTTTAACCAAGTTCTAAATTAATTAAACGCCAATATGATCATTAATCGTTATTTGTGCGACGACGGCGTTGGCCACTACCGCCAACAGATTCACGCTTTGCCCATGGGTTTTGCGCGCTGTCATCTGTTTTAGCAGCTGGCTTTTTAGAACCACCACGGCGTGGGCCGGTACCATTACCACCATTATTTGGCTTTTTACTGTTAGGCTTGCTGCTATCAGATTTAGGCTTATTAAAAGGCTGCTTTTTCTTAGGCTTTTTAGACGGCAGTGGGCGAGCATCTAATGCGCGCTCTGCTACTGGGTTAATAGGCTCAAAACCGTCTTCTTCAGCACGTGGGATAAGCTCACCAATAAAGCGCTCAATACCGTATAAATCAACAGCATCTTCTGTTGTTACAAACGAAATCGCATGACCCGACGCACCGGCACGGCCTGTACGGCCAATACGGTGAACGTAATCTTCATATACATTTGGTAAGTCGTAGTTAACAACATGCGGTAATTCAACAATGTCTAAACCACGTGCAACAATGTCTGTTGCTACTAGTACGCGTACTTCACCACTTTTAAAACCATCAAGTGCTTTAACACGTGCGCCTTGTGATTTATTACCATGGATAGCCGCGCCTACAATGTCATCGCGCTCTAGTTGTTTAACTAAGCGGTTAGCACCGTGCTTTGTGCGGCTAAACACTAATACTTGTTGCCAATCGTTAGTGCGAATCAAGTGGCTTAGCAATGCTGTTTTACGTGTTTTATCTACCGCGTAAACACACTGAGTAACACTTTTTGCAGTAGTATTTTTTGCAGCAACTGAAATTTCAACAGGATCATTAATTAACCCTTTTGCTAATGCACGAATTTCATCTGAAAATGTAGCCGAAAACATTAAGTTTTGACGTTTAGCAGGCATTTTAGCAATTAAGCGTTTAATGTCGTGAATAAAGCCCATGTCTAACATGCGGTCAGCTTCATCGAGTACAAGCACTTCAACGCTATCAAATTTAACAGCATTTTGATTATGTAAGTCGATTAAACGACCCGGCGTTGCTACTAAAATATCAACACCTTTACGAAGACGCTGCATTTGTGGGTTAATTTTAACGCCACCGTAAACTACAAACGAGCTCACATCCGAATGCTTAGCGTACTCTTCAACGTTTTCGCTTACTTGCAAAGCAAGTTCACGCGTAGGCGTTAAAATAAGTGCACGTACGTGGTTACTTTTAGCTTTAGGGCCCGACGACAAGCGCTCAATAAGTGGTAATGTAAAACCCGCTGTTTTACCTGTACCTGTTTGCGCTGCTGCCATAACATCACGGCGTTCAATAATTGCAGGAATTGCTTGAGCCTGAATCGGCGTTGGCGTTTCATAGCCCTTTTCTAAAACCGCATTAACCAAAGACTGTGATAAACCTAAACCTTCAAAACTCATATAAACTCTCTTTTAAATTAGGCTACATTAGCCAGTTGCGCGCATTATACCTGTAGTAGCTAAGAATGCATGCCATTATTTACGTTGCGAGCAATTGATCATAGCTTAATAAAATTAAACCTGTGCTCAAGTTGCTTAAAAATGCAAAAAACGGCCATAAGCCGTTTTTTGTTTATACTTAATTACTCTAAGTATAAGAGTTACTTAACACCTAACTCACGCAGGCGTTCTTGCAAGTAGCTATCTGCCGTGTAGCGCTCTGAAAGCACAACATCTGGATGCGGGTGTAAAAATAACGGTAGTGATATACGCGATTTAGTAGATGCTTTACCCGTTGGGTTAATCACGCGATGAATTGTCGATGGGAAATACCCGCCCGACGCTTCTTGTAGCATGTCGCCAATATTAATAATTAAGCTGCCAAAATCACATGGCACGTCTAACCAACCGCCATCTGTTTTTTGAACTTGTAAACCAGGCTCATTAGAAGCTGGTAATACCGTTAATAAATTAATATCACCGTGAGCAGCAGCGCGAATAGCACCTGGCTCTTCATCACCCGTCATTGGTGGGTAATGTAGGATACGTAACAATGTTTGCTCAGAACCGGCAATCATGTCTTTTAAATCAATCGAAAATTTAGCGCGAACATCAGCTGGCGCTTCAGCCTGAACCCAGCTTAGTAAAGTACCGGCAAATTCACTTGCTAAACGGTAGTATTCTCGTACATCAGCTTCGAGCTCTGCAGGAACACGGCCTTTAGGGTACACATGAAAGTACTCTTTAATGTCTTTTATTGTAAAGCCTTTCGCTACTTCAGATACTGAAGGCGGAAAATAACCGTCTTGAGTTTCTTTAGAGAATAAAAAGTCGTGCTTTTGCTCTGAGTTAAAAAAGTCTTGCCAATTTTTGTAAATAGACTCAACTAAAGACTGTGGAATTGGGTGGTTTTTTAAAACGCCAAATCCAGTATTTCTTAATGATTCAACAAAGTGTGCAGCCGCATCGGGAGCTTTATAATCAACAGTAGGTAATTGCATTGTACGTTCCAGTGAATAGGTTGTGTGAAGTGGACTGCTTTAATAGTAGCAAATTGCCAAGATAAAGTAGAAAAGCCTTCATTATAGCGCTGTGCGAGGATAGACAAATGACCTCAAAAAAATAAGGACATATGTCCGCAGCGTAACGTTTCCACCACTAGGCTTGATCAAGATCAACTTATAAAAAAACGTTGAATTTGCAAGGTTTAGTGCTTATATATGGTCTACTAGGGCGTGCTGACCTTTGGTGGGTGAATTTGCAGCAGACTGTTTGGTGTTTAAGCAAGGCAGAGCCTATGATGTGTGGTTGTTCCCCATAAATAGGCGATAACGCAGCATAAATGCCAAACATGCGCTACCCTTTGGGTTCTTTCTAGGGACGATTAACTCTTTGTTGCTCGGTTTTTACTTAGCCCACTAGGTTACAAACCTCGCGCCGCGATTTAATCGCCCCTAGATTGAACAAATTTCAATCCACAACGGTCAACACGCCCTAATGTATTTTATTTGTGTAAATAAGGCTCCCCATGCGACAAAAAGTATCTTTTAAAAGCGGCGATTTAGAACTTGCCGGCCAACTCGAACGCCCCGCCGGCGATATAAAGTTTTATGCGCTATTTGCACACTGCTTCACCTGCGGAAAAGACATAGCAGCAGCCACACGTATAAGCCGTGCACTTACGCAACAAGGCATAGCCGTACTGCGTTTTGATTTTACGGGTTTAGGTAATAGCGATGGCGACTTTGCTAACAGTAACTTTTCATCAAACATTCAAGACTTAGTTTCAGCGGCTGATCATCTGCGCGAGCATTTTGCAGCGCCGCAATTACTTATTGGCCACAGTTTAGGCGGCGCTGCGGTACTTGCTGCTGCTGAGCACATTCCTGAAGTATCGGCTATTACTACCATTGGTGCACCGTCAGATGCGCAGCACGTAGCGCATAACTTTGAAGCACACCTTGATGAAATTAACGCAGCCGGTGAAGCGAAGGTAAGCCTAGCTGGCCGCGAATTTACCATTAAAAAACAGTTTATAGACGATATAGCCAAGTACGATAAAAGCCACATTAGTAAACTTAAGCGCGCATTGTTAGTAATGCACTCCCCTATTGATGCGACGGTAAATATTAGTGAAGCCGAAAAAATTTACGCATCAGCTAAGCATCCTAAAAGTTTTATTAGCCTAGATAACGCCGATCACTTACTTACTAATAAAAACGATGCCGACTACGCTGCAGAAATTATTGCAACGTGGGCTAATCGCTACGTCAAGTATGACAAAACAAAATACGCAGCAAGCCTAACAGGTGGCAATGTACTTGTTGAAGAAAAAGACCATGTATTTACTCAGCACGTGAGCACTAAAGATCATACTTGGCTTGCAGATGAGCCAATAAAGGTAGGCGGTAAAAACTTAGGCCCCGATCCGTATCATCACTTATTAGCGGGGCTTGGTGCTTGTACAGCAATGACACTACGTATGTACGCTACACGTAAAAATTTAGCGCTAGAGCATGTTAAAGTAGAGCTTGATCACACTCGCGATTACAACAAAGATTGCGACGATTGTGAGCAAACCGGTAACCTTGAAGCCATTACCCGTAAAATCACTTTAATCGGTGATTTAACACAAGAGCAGCGCCAGCGTTTACTCGAAATAGCCGACAAATGCCCTGTGCATAAAACACTACATAACAATCCAGTTATTGTAAGTGAACTGGTAAAGTAACTACCATAAAGCAATATAGCGCAGGTAACACTGCGCTATGCTTAAACAAAGCTAATTATTCGTTATCTAAAAATTCCCCTACCTCTTTACTCATTCTATCCACCAGCCATTTTGGCCCGCCATCGTACATATCGTTATGGCGAGATTTTTCTATTAGTGTTTGTGTAACAGGAAACTTATCCAGCTCCTCAGCCGTTAATAATACATTCGCATCAGCTGGGTAATCACTACCGCGTAATGTAAGTACGCGAATGTTTTTATTACGAGGGATCAACATACGGCGATGATCGAGCGTAATAATAGTGCTAACTTCATTAGGATAAATAGAGCCGTATAACGCTGAAATATCACCGCCGTTTGAGTGCCCAAATAAGGCGAGTTTTGTAAAGTCGTACCCTGGGTATTTACTCGCTAGCTCATTAACTAAAAACTTAAGCGTTACCACACCACGATGCCAGTTTTCTATACGAGTGGTTAAGTAAGGCTGCTCACGGTTTAGGTAAGGGTCGGTTTTTAGTTCGTGCGCAACGGCTACTGTTAAGTATCCGCGTTGATTAAACGCATCACTGGCAAACGTATACTTGTTATGACTAATACCGTAGCCCGCATTAATAAACGCCACGAGGCACTTTGCTTGCTCTGAACACTTAGTATTGTTACTTGGTAATGTAATATTGATAGGAATAGTGCGATTGCGGCTATCATCGGTTATAACATCGTCGTTTGCATAGCTTGTAGTACTTATTATTGATGTAGTTAAGGTGAGTGCGCTTAACATAAAAAGCTTTTTAAGTGCTTTTTGCATATTTAAACTTATATAAATTATTGTTTTTAATTAAAAATAACTTTTACTTTATAGGTTTGCATTCTCTATTGTCAAACTATGCGATAATAGTCGCCATTGTTTTAATATATTTAGTAAAAGATCCAATAAATGAAATCATACAATAGCATTCAAGAACGTATAGAAATCCTAGAAGACAAACTAACTGCAATACATGACGAAATCGAAACACTAAAAGCACCTGCTAAAAATAACAATGAACGTATTATTTTTAAGTTTATTGAAACAGGCAGCACTGGTAAAACGAAGGATTTTGTACGTGAGTTAGGTATTAAATCACCACGTGACGGTTTGTTTTCATCAGGTGACGTTACAAAACTAATTAAAGATGGCGCTGAAGATATTTCACCTGCGTTATTAGAAATCGCAAGACAGCTTGCCAGTGCACGTAATAAAAATGGCCCAAGCCGTTAATTACCCAGTCACGCAGTATCTAGAAGCCCAGCCAAGCTGTCGCTTCTAGATATGTAATTATATTAAACTAAATTAATCACATAGTTCTATATTAAGGCTGGTAAGCAAATTAAGTGCTTCGAAGCGATCAAACTTAGCATTCGCTAAGATATTATTATTCAAATCTATATTAAACGCTGTAGCACCTACAAAATCACATTTTGTTAAGTTAGTTTGAAAAAACTCACTATCGCGAAAATCTGTTCCTGTAAATTCACTACTGCTTAAATCAGCGTGTCTAAAATCAACATTTTTGGCAAAGCAGTGTGTTAGTTTGAGGGCTTTGAGGGTTAATTCAAAAAAAGAGCTATTACTGAGCTCACAATAATTAAAACTCACCGGTGCGTTAATACTAAGCGCTGGCCAATCTACATCAGCCCATTGCAAACTATTTAATTTACAGTGGCTAAAACTTACATTTTCAAGCGAACTGTAGTTCCATTTAAGTGACGATAAATTACAGTTTTTAAAACTACATTCTATAAATCGGCAATTTTTAAACTGCCCCCCTGAAAAGTCGCAATCGATAAATATACATTCTTCAAACTCAGAGTTTTCAGTTAGCTGCTCTGCGTACTGCAAAGCATTAAATTGCTCATCAAAATACTGTTTATTGTTACTTAACAACACAATTTACCTATTAGATTTAACCTGCGTAGCCATTATTTTTAGGTAAATCTTTTTTAAGCGCAAGCACTGCAATAAAAATTAAACCAAACAATGGAAATAGCGCAAAACAGCCACCCACAAACGCTAAAACACCTGGCATAGTACTTTTACGCTTACCTATTTTGTAGCTAATTACAGCAAAAATAGGGATGCATAATATAATAAAAAAAGCTAAAAACTCACCAAATAAGGTTAGATGAAACGACATAAGAACTCCTTTTCAATATGGATAATAGCAATCGGCACAAACCTTTAAACTGCTTTAAATTTAACCACAAAAAAACCCTTAAGCATATAACTTAAGGGTTTTTAAATTTAGCTTAAAAGCTAAGCAAAAATTACTCTTCGCTTGATACTTCTTTTTCTACAACACTAATTGCAAGCTCAGCTAACGAATCGAGGTTAGGTTTACTTGGCGCGTTAGTTAATAAACACGATGCTTGTGTTGTTTTAGGGAAAGCAATAACGTCACGAATGTTATCGGTACCACATAAAAGCATTGCTAAACGGTCAAGACCAAATGCTAAACCTGCATGTGGTGGTGTGCCGTATTTAAGTGCATCAAGTAAAAAGCCAAACTTGTCTTGTTGCTCTTGCTCGTTAATACCTAAAATTCTAAATGCGGTTTCTTGCATATCTGCATTATGAATACGCACCGAACCGCCACCCACTTCGTAGCCGTTTAATACCATGTCGTAGGCATCTGAAATTGCTGCTGCTGGGTTTGCTTCAAGCTCACTTGCAGTAATATCTTTTGGTGCAGTGAATGGATGATGTACAGCATGTAATGTGCCTTCGTCATCTTCTTCAAACATTGGGAAATCTACAACCCAAAGTGGTGCCCAGCTATTAAGGTTAGTGATTTCTAAATCAACACCAATCTTAACGCGCAGGGCGCCCATAGCTTCATTTACTGTGTTGCGCTTATCGGCACCGAATAAAATAATATCGCCCGACTGTGCATTAGTACGCTCAAGCAATTTAGTAATTACGTCTTCGTTTAAAAACTTAGCCACTGGTGATTGAACGCCTTCAGCGCCTGCAGTGTGGTCGTTTACTTTCATCCACGCCATGCCTTTAGCGCCGTAAATACCAATAAACTTAGTGTAATCGTCAAGCTGTTTACGAGAAAGCTTAGCGCCACCCGGTACTGTTAATACAGCAACACGGCCTTTTTCGTCGTTAGCCGGACCTGAAAAAACATTAAACTCTACGTCTTTCACTAAATCAGCAATATCAACTAATTTCATTGGGTTACGTAAATCAGGCTTATCAGAACCGTAAAGGCTCATTGCCTCGCTGTAAGGCATGATTGGGAAATCGCCTAAATCAACGTTTAACAATGTTTGCCACATCTCACGGATCATTTTTTCAGTCATACCACGTACTTGATCAGAGCTCATGAACGAGGTTTCTATATCTATTTGGGTAAATTCTGGTTGGCGATCCGCACGTAAATCTTCATCACGGAAACATTTAACAATTTGGTAGTAACGGTCAAAACCAGACATCATCAACAATTGCTTAAACAACTGCGGCGACTGCGGTAATGCGTAAAAGCTACCTTTATGAACACGGCTCGGTACTAAGTAATCGCGCGCGCCTTCTGGCGTTGCTTTAGTAAGTACTGGCGTTTCGATGTCTAAAAAGCCGTTTTCATCTAAAAAGCGACGAACAAAGCTGCTTGCTTTAGCGCGTAATTTAATACGGTCACTCATTTCTAGACGACGTAAATCTAAGTAACGGTACTTTAAACGACGCTCTTCTGAGTTTACTTGGTTAAAATCAAGTGGTAATGGCTCAGAGCGGTTAATAATATTAAGCTCTTTACCTAAAATTTCGATCTCTCCAGTTGCCATGTCTTTATTTACTTGGCTGTCTGGGCGTGCGCGAACAACACCTTTTAACTGAACACAAAATTCTTGGCGAAGTGTGTTAGCCGAACTCATTAACTCTTCAATGTCAGAGTCGAATACAACTTGTACTAAACCTTCTCTATCGCGTAAATCGACAAAGATAAGTCCACCAAGGTCACGTCGTTTGTTGATCCAGCCACATAGTTCTACTTCTTGATCTACGTGAGTTTTATTTAGCTGTCCGCAATATATAGAGCGCATAGTTTTCCTGTCAGATAAAAGGCTTAAACGGTTAAAGTTATTTGTTTTAAGGCGTGTGATTTAAAAAACAGGTCACCACAATACAAATAAAGCCGCTAGCAATCTAAAAATAATCAAATTAAGCCCTGCATTATACTCAACTAACATTAAGATGCTAGGGCGTGTACGGCTTTTACCCCTGAATTTACAGCAGCTCGTTTTGTTATTTGCTACACTATCGCCACTTTATAATAAGGCGCTAGTTTGTATGTTATATATTGGATGCCCGCAGTGGTCGAGTAATGCATGGAAAGGCAATTTATTTTCAAGCCAATGTAAAAACGCCGATATGCTTAGCCAATACGCCCAACATTTTAATTCTGTTGAAGGCAACACCAGCTTTTACGCCGATCCATCGCCAAGCACCGTATTGCGCTGGGGAAATAGCGTACCCGACGATTTTAAATTTACTTTTAAGTTTAATCGTCGCTTTAGCCATGAACTACACCTTACTAATATACAAACCGAGCTTACTGATTGGCTTAACTTGTTCTCCCCTATTTTAGAAAAAACGGGGCAAATCATGCTGCAATTGCCAAAAGCCTTTGGCCCAAACGATTTACCCAAACTCGCACAGTTTATTAGCCTGTTACCAAAAGAGATTAATTACGGTGTAGAGGTACGTCATACTGCATTTTTCAAAAAAGGTGAAGCCGAAATAGCGCTTAATCAGCTATTAATGGCGAACAATATAAATCGCATATCAATGGATACACGCGCTCTATTTGCCGTAAAACCAACAACCGAAGCGCTAATAGATGCACAGCAAAAAAAACCTCATTTACCAGTGCACGCTATTGCTACAGGCTCGCAGCCTATGGCACGCTTTGTAATAGCCAATTTGCAAAACGACTATAAACCCTTTTATAAGCCGTGGCTGAGCAAAGTAAAACAATGGCTTGATGAAGGTAAAACACCGTATGTGTTTTTTCATACCGCCGATAACCGAGAAGCGCCGTTATTAGCTCGCCAGTTTTGCCAGGACCTAGGTTATAATCACAAAGCATTAAACCCCTTTACTGGCGAAAAAGAAGCCCACCAGCCGGCACTTTTTTAAACAATAAAATTAGAGAATATAAATGAGTGAATACGCACGTTACTTTACCGGCTACCCTGCAAACATTGTTGAGCAGGTATTAAGCCTAATCAACAACAAAAAGGTAAGTAACTACTTACTTAAAAAATACCCGCAAGCGCATACCATAACCAGCGATAAGCTACTTTATAGCTACGCCACCGAACTTAAAAAACAATATTTAAAAAACGCCCCGCCGTTTGGTCGCGCTGCATTTAAAAAACAAGGCGACATGGTCACCAATGCATTAGGTACGCACACTTACCGTATGCAAGGTAAAACCCGTAAGCACGATTTAGCGATTAACAGCGACTTGCTGCGCGCCCCCGAGCTACTACTGAAAGCATTAGTAGTTCACGAGCTCGCCCATTTTAAAGAGAAAGACCATAACAAAGGCTTTTACCAACTTTGCTGCCACATGGAACCGAGTTACCACCAATTGGAATTAGATTTAAGGATATTTTGTGTGGTAGTGGCGATGGGAGAGAATCCGTATGGCTTGTAATCTCAGATCAGTTTCCATTGTTACTTCTCTCTTCCCAGATTGAAATGTATTTATCCTTCAAAATTTGTAGAGAATCTTCAAATCTTCGGTGTGTTTCTTGCGATTCACTTAACATCCTAGCTAATTCTTCAGCACTATTGTTCAAGCAAGCTCGATATATTTCGATATTCTCTTTAAAGTTATTTATCTGTCCTGAGCATTTAGTTGCGTATATATGAATAAATTCTGCACTTTCACTATCAAATTTATCAAGGTATCTCTTTAAAACTAGCGACGTAGAGTGTGCTTTCCAAGCGTAAGAAGTGGTTCTATATGATAAGGTAGCTAGCCCAACTTCATTTTTTTCTGTTAAATCCTGAACAGCTTCGCAACCTAGTGATTCAAGTTCATCAAAAGTATTAATGAAAAATGATAGCAACTGTTGCTGTTTTTCATGCTTTATGCGCTTTTGGAATGCATCACGTTGGTCTTTTTGAGACTCAATAGCTAACTTTTCAGAAGCAAGCCTATCCTCTGCTGCCTGTTTATTTGCTAGAGCTTGAACTTTATTACTATCCGATTGAAGATAAACGGTATATATAATCGCAGTAAAAGATAAAAAAGAAAGTATCGGACCGAGCACTCCACCAAAAAAACTACCAAAGTGTGACCAAGTCTCTGAAGTCCCTCCGTACCCTACACCTAAACCTTTGAACCAAAGTGTAAATATGCCAACCATTGAAGCTATTGCTAATACAATTAGGGAAATCAAAACCCCCTTAAAAATTTTATTATTTTTCTTATCGATAACTGCCATGTAATCGCCCTTTCCCTTAAATTTTAATTTTTATGAATAAAAAAACGCGATATCAAATCGCGTTTTTATGCAGTCGTATCAACCTACTGAAGGCTGATAACTGAAAATTGATAGCTGAGCAAACGTTGGGTTTCGTTTCACTCAAACCAACCTACGTAATAAACTTAAAGTCCTAAGCCTGCCATAAAGTCGTCATCTGCATCATCTTGCACAACGTCTTTAGCCTTTGCGCTTTCTTTTTCAGCCTTCTTTTTAGCTTCGTTTTCAATTATGTCGTCTGGGTCTAGTGCTTCTGCAATATCAAAGTCGTGTAATTTAATAAACTCTGTTTTATCCATCGCTAATTCCAAGTAAAATATATTTTGTTTACTTGTGGTGAATGTTACGCGGCGGGCTTGCGGGCGATCCATCGTGGTATCTACCGATATTTGCACTTGCTTGTTTATTGCCATCATTTTTGGCTGATTTTGCGTAATAGAAGTATGTAACTGCTCACGCACTTTAGAAGTAAAGTCGCCAACAATTTGGTTCATCAACTCGCCTAGTACGTTTGATACGTCGTCTGATAAATGGCTATGCGCTATTTCATTCTCAGGCATACCCATATTACGCATGTAATCGCCATAAATTTCCATCGCCGCTTGCGAAGTAAAGTTGGTAATTACAAGGCCGGTAAAACCGCCGTCAAATAAAACAAAGCAGCCAATATCTGGTCGCATACATGTACGCGTTATTTTTTGTACCATAGCAGAGTAGCTAATACCATTACCGCTGGCTGATGTGAGTACGCCTGTCACTGAATGACAAAGGGTTGCTAATATATCGTCTGTGCTGATGACCTTACTTTTGCTCATTTAATCTTCTCTTTTATACTTATTATTCATAATTCTAGTCAAGCTACTGAATTTATCACTGACTATCCAGTATAAAATGTTAAAATAACTCTATTATTTACAAAGAGACTGCCTTCGTGACCATAAAAGACAGTATTTATGCCTCTGAGCAACAAGTAAAAGATTTTAGCTTTGACCAAAATGTAGTCGAAGTTTTTCCAGATATGATTCAGCGCTCGGTACCGGGCTACGCAACGATTGTCAGTACAATGGGTAAGCTTGCGGGTGAGTATGCACAAAGTAACTCAAATCTTTATGATTTAGGCTGTTCACTGGGTGCAGTAACGCTTAGCATGCGACGAAATATTCGCACCGATAACTGCCATATAATAGCGGTAGATAATTCTCAAGCTATGGTTGAGCGTTGTAAGGTACATTTACAAGGTTTTAAATCAGATGTGCCTGTTACTGTTACTTTAGGCGATATTAACGAGCTTGAGATTCAAAACGCCTCAGTAGTAGCAATGAACTTTACGCTGCAGTTTATTCCACACGCACAGCGCCAAGCCGTGCTTGAAAAAATATACGCTAACTTAAAGCCCGGTGGCGTGCTGCTACTTAGCGAAAAAATTAAAGCTGAAAACGAGCAATGCGACAATTTATTGATTGATTTGCACCACGACTTTAAACGACACAATGGTTACTCTGAGCTTGAAATAAGCCAAAAGCGTACCGCCATCGAAAACGTTATGCGCCCAGATACACTAAGCGCTCACTTTACTCGCTTACAAGATATTGGTTTTAGCCAAACTCAAGTGTGGTATCAATGTTTTAATTTTTGCTCAATGGTAGCAATTAAATAAAGAGAGTGACTTATGTCTCAATGGTTTAACCAATTTTACGCATCTATCGCACAAAGCCCTCTTAGCCACTGGCTAGAAACCCTGCCGGCACAATTAAAACACTGGCAAAACGAGGCAAGCCATGGCGATTTACCTAAATGGCAAAAAGTGCTTAAAAATTTGCCTGAAGTAGCAACTACGCATGTAGATGTCTCTACCAAGGTAGAAATAGGCGCGTCAGGGGAGATGAGTGATGGCGAACAAAAACAGGCGATGCATTTATTAAAACGCATGATGCCATGGCGCAAAGGCCCATTTAGTTTGCACGGAATTGAAATAGACACAGAGTGGCGCAGTGATTGGAAGTGGGACCGCCTGCTTCCTCATATTGAGCCATTAAAAGGCCGCACCGTTTTAGATATTGGTTGTGGCTCAGGTTATCATTTATGGCGTATGCGCGGTGAAGGCGCAGAGTTTGTAGTGGGTATTGATCCGTCTGATTTATTTTTATGTCAGTTCCAGGCAATTAAACACTACAACCCAGACGAAAACGTGCATTTACTGCCACTAGGCGTTGAAGCATTACCTGAGCTTAAAGCGTTTGATACGGTTTTTTCGATGGGCGTACTTTATCATCGTCGCTCACCTATCGACTTTTTAGCGCAGTTAAAGGCGCAGCTTCGCCCCGGCGGCGAACTTGTACTTGAAACGCTAGTAATTGAAGGTGATGAAAACACAGTATTAGTCCCTACCGACCGCTACGCTAAAATGCGCAACGTTTGGTTTATTCCAAGTACTGCAGCATTAAAACTCTGGATGGAACGCGTTGGCTTTAAAGATGTACAAATAAAAGATTGCGCTATTACCACGCTTGAAGAGCAACGCAAAACCGACTGGATGGAAAACGAGTCGTTAATAGACTTTTTAGATCCAAACGATACAAGTAAAACAATTGAAGGCTACCCCGCTCCACTTCGAGCCATATTAACCGCAAAAGCATAGCTGTTAATTTAACGTCTTTAATTACTAAAAAAACGCCTGCTGGCGTTTTTTTGTTTATTTAAACAACAGACAGCGGACAAGTGTCCTTGTTAATTATTTCAAAATTACATTTGAGCTAGCCGCGACCTTGCAATTGTTGTAAAATACGCGCGTTTCTAAGCAACCCAAAACAACTATTTTGAGGAAAACCTGTGAGCGAACAAAAACAGTCTCTAAGCTATAAAGACGCGGGCGTAGATATCGACGCTGGTAATGCACTTGTTGAGCGTATTAAAGGCGTAGTTAAAAAAACTCGTCGTCCTGAAGTAATGGGCGGAATTGGTGGTTTTGGCGCACTTTGCGAAATTCCTGAAGGCTACAAGCAACCAGTCTTAGTTGCAGGCACAGATGGCGTTGGTACTAAACTACGTTTAGCAATCGACTTAAAAAAACACGATACGGTTGGTATTGATTTGGTTGCAATGTGTGTAAACGACTTAATTGTTCAAGGTGCTGAACCCCTGTTTTTTCTAGATTACTATGCAACTGGTAAACTAGATGTAGACACAGCAGCTGACGTAGTTACAGGTATTGGCAAAGGTTGTGAAATTTCAGGTTGTGCCCTAATTGGTGGCGAAACAGCTGAAATGCCAGGTATGTATGATGGTGAAGACTACGACATGGCAGGCTTTTGTACAGGCGTTGTAGAAAAATCAAAAATTATTGATGGCACAAAAGTAGCAGCAGGCGATCAGCTTATTGCACTTGCTTCAAGCGGCCCTCATTCAAATGGCTTCTCTTTAATTCGTAAAGTACTTGAAGTGTCAAAAGCTGATACCAGCGCTGACTTTGAAGGTAAAACATTAGGCGAAACCTTACTTGAGCCTACTCGTATTTACGTAAAACCTTTACTTGAGTTATTCAAAAACGTTGACGTACATGCGCTTTCGCATATTACTGGCGGCGGTTTTTGGGAAAACATTCCACGTGTATTACCCGCTTCAGCAAAAGCTGTAGTTAAAGGTGATAGCTGGCAGTGGCCACCTATTTTTAACTGGCTACAAGAAAACGGCAATATTACTACACACGAAATGTACCGTACATTTAACTGTGGTGTAGGTATGGTTTTAGTAGTTCCTGCAGACAAACTTGAGCAAAGCTTAACAATGCTAAAAGACTTGGGCGAAAATGCATGGCACCTTGGTGAAATTCAAGATGCAGCAGCTGGCGAAGAGCAAGTTGAAATTGTAGGTGGTGCTAAGTAATGGCACCGACTCGTCTGGTAGTTTTAATCTCAGGTAGTGGCTCTAATTTACAAGCCATCATAGATGCCTGCGAACGTGGCGAGATAAACGGACATATAGCGGCTGTTATTAGTAACAAAGCAGACGCTTATGGCCTAGAGCGTGCAAAAAAAGCAGGTATTGCTACAAAAGTGCTCAGTCATAAAGATTTTGACTCGCGCGAAGCGTACGATGCGCAATTAATGAACGTTATCGACTCTTTTATGCCAAATCTAGTTGTATTAGCTGGGTTTATGCGTATTCTTACTCCTGGCTTAGTGCAAAAATATGTTGGAAAAATGTTGAACATTCATCCATCTTTGTTGCCTAAGTATCAGGGGCTGAATACCCACCAAAGAGCAATTGATGCAAAAGACGATGTTCATGGCGTAAGTGTTCACTTTGTTACTGAAGAATTAGACGGCGGTCCCGTTATTCTTCAGGCGCAAATACCTGTACTCAAGGATGATACAGCAGAAACATTAGCAAAACGCGTGCATGAGCAAGAGCATATAATTTATCCTTTGGTGGTCAAGTGGTTCAGTGAACACAGACTTACTATGGAAGCAGATTATGCAGTTCTTGACAAAAAACAACTTCCTGCACACGGCGCGCACTACTCACAATAAAAAAATAAGTGCCCTGTTGTTATGTGCGGGCGCTTTACTTCCAACTAGCCTAATTGCAGGCGAATTGACCCAATATCAAGCTAACTACGATATTTTACGCAAAGGTAAAAATCATGGTGAGGCTGTTCGTGAGCTCAAAAAAATGGGCGACGATACTTATGAACTAACATACCACAGCAATATTGAGTGGATGATTTTCTCTGATTCTCGTGAAGAAACATCAAAGTTTACCTTTAAAGATGGCAAGGTCACCCCGCATCATTACAATATGATCCGCACCGGTACAGGCCCTGATAAAGATTATAAAATTGATTTTGATACAACAAACAAAGTAGTGACTAGCAGTGCTAGCGAATACCCTCTTAAATGCGAATGGACTGATGACTTTCAGGATGCTATTTCGTACCAAGTACAAGTACGCGAAGGATTGAAAAAAGGCGAAACGAGCTTTTCATTCCCGCTTATTGATAAAAAAGGTAATCGCCGCGACTACAATTTTGAAGTATCTGGCACCGAGATGATTTCGTTGCCTATCGGTAATGTAGAAGCTATTAAAGTAAAGCGTTTATACGATAACGATAAACGCCAAGCAATTGCATGGTTTGCGCCAGAAATGGATTACATGCTGGTACGTATGTGGAAAGGTGAAAAAGGCATGGAGCAGTTTGAAGTTCAAATGAATTCATTTACTGTTACTGCACCTACAGCTGTTGCGCCTGCTATAGCACAACAACCTCAAGAAGCTAACTAGCTTTAAATAAATCAGTAATAAAATAGGTGGGCTAAATTAGCTCACCCATTTTAAACAATGCAAACTCCCCCGGCTCCATTTTTTGCCAGCGCTCATCATTTGTCAAAGGTCTTGTGGCTATTACTGTTACTACATCGTTTGGTGTGGTCTCTTGTTGAAAATCAACCACCATGTCGGCATCAATCAACGTTGCTTTACCAAATGGCGCACGGCGCGTTATGTAATGTAAGTTATTAGTGCAATACGCTAGAACAAACACCCCGTCGGTCAATAGCATATTAAACACGCCTTTTTCACGCAACGTATGCGAGAGCTTAGCGGCGTATCTAAAAACCGATGCCATATTACTTGGACGTTTTGGGTATTTTTCGCGAATTTTATCGAGTAACCAACAAAAAGCGAGTTCGCTATCGGTGTTCCCCACTGGACGATAGTACTCTGTTTTTAAATCATGATAATTTGATAGTTGCCCGTTGTGTGCATAGGTGAGCTCACGCCCCCACAACTCTCGTGTAAACGGATGGGTGTTTTCCAGACACACTCTACCGCGGTTCCCTTGTCGAATATGGCTAATAACCGATACACTTTTAATTGGGTATGCTTTAACGAGTTTAGCTATTTCAGATTGATAACTCGGCTCAGGATCTTTAAAGGTTCTACAGCCTTTACCTTCGTAAAACGTAATACCCCACCCATCTTTATGTGGGCCGGTATTTCCACCACGCTCTAAAAGGCCTGAAAAACTAAAACAAATATCGGTAGGCACGTTGGCTGACATGCCAAGTAATTCACACATTAATAAAATAACCCTTAAAAACCATACATTAAAAATAAATAGCGTTATATTTTTACATTAGGCGTACACTAATTTACAGCCCACTATGATTACTATACTTACTTAAAAAGTGTCATTTTGCTATTAGATTTATTTATTTTTACGTTAACAATACTTGCAGCTAACGCTTTGACTATACGATAGTAATTAAGCGTTCCTCTGTCGGGTAATTAAATATCGTATTTAAGTTACTTTCTACTACAATTTAACATCGTTATGTACTTGAAAATTACTGTTACTAGCGCTACTCTAAGTGAGGTGGTCTGACCTCTATTAAGGAATAAAAATGACACTCATATTTACACTGGTTCTAATCGTGTTGCTTTGCACTGCGATTTACCACAGAGCAAGTTGGAACACAGCACTTGGTGTTTCAGCTATTACTTTATTAATTGGTACCTTTGCAGGTGCTTTTGGTTTAATTAGCTGGTTGATCTTTTTGATCATCGCGGTTCCTCTTTCTGTTACTGGCATTCGTCAGCAATATATTATCAAGCCAATTTTTGCTATGTTTAAAAAAGTAACGCCAAGCATGTCTGATACTGAAAAATCAGCTATTGATGCCGGTACAACGTGGTGGGAAGCTGATTTATTTTGTGGTAACCCAGATTGGAAAAAGCTTCACCAATACCCAGTTCCTAAACTTACTATTGAAGAGCAAGCCTTTGTTGATGGCCCTGTTGAAGTAGTATGTAGCATGTTGGACGATTGGGAAGCAACGCACGAACTAACCGACCTTCCTCAAGATGTATGGCAATATCTAAAAGATAATAAATTCTTTGCCATGATCATCAAAAAAGAATATGGCGGTTTAGAGTTTTCTGCATTTGCACAGTCATGTGTACTTCAAAAACTAACAAGTAAATCAACATTACTTTCGTCAATTGTTGGTGTACCGAACTCTTTAGGCCCAGGTGAATTATTACAACACTATGGTACAAAAGAACAAAAAGATCATTACTTGCCGCGCCTAGCGAGCGGTCAAGAAATTCCATGTTTTGCATTAACGTCGCCAGAAGCGGGTTCTGATGCAAGCTCAATTCCAGACTACGGTGTGGTATGTAAAGGGCAATGGAATGGTGAAGAAGTTGTGGGTGTTAGTTTAACGTGGAATAAGCGTTACATTACACTTGCCCCAGTTGCTACCGTACTTGGTCTTGCGTTTAAGTTACAAGATCCAGATGGCTTAATTGGCGACAATAAAGAGCCAGGTATTACCTGTGCACTTATACCAACGGATACTCCTGGAGTTGAAATTGGTCGTCGACATTTCCCGCTTAACGTACCATTTCAAAATGGGCCTACTCGCGGTAAAGACATTTTTGTACCACTTGATTACATTATTGGTGGTCCAGATATGGCTGGTCAAGGCTGGCGTATGCTGGTTGAATGTTTATCGGTTGGTCGTGCAATTACATTGCCGTCAAACTCTGCCGGTGGCATTAAAATGATTGCTATTGCGACAGGTGCTTACAGCCGAATTCGTCGTCAGTTCCGTTTACCTATTGGTAAAATGGAAGGTGTTGAAGAGTCACTAGCTAAATTAGCTGGTTACGCTTACAGCTCTGATGCTGCGGTTAGCATGTCTACGGGTGCGGTTGATTTAGGCGAAAAGCCATCGGTTGTTTCTGCCATTATTAAATACCACCTTACAGAGCAAATGCGTGATGCAACTATTCATGCAATGGATGTACTTGGCGGTAAGGGCATCATGCTTGGGCCAAATAACTATTTAGGTCGTGGCTATCAAGGTGCACCTATTGCCATTACCGTTGAAGGTGCAAACATCTTGACCCGTAATATGATTATTTATGGTCAAGGTGCAATTCGCTGTCATCCATTCGTACTAACAGAGCTTGGTGCATGTGAAATAGAAGACCGCGAAGAAGCGCTTAATGTATTTGATAAAGCGCTAATGGGCCATATTGGTTTTACTATGTCGAACCTTGTGCGTACTAAGTGGCTTGCGCTCACAGGTGCTCGTTTTACAAGTGTGCCGTACAACGACGAAACAGCTGAATTTTACCGTATAGCGTCACGCTTTAGTGCATCACTTGCTCTTATGTCTGACATTAGCATGGCAGTATTTGGTGGCTCACTAAAACGTAAAGAACGTATTTCTGCACGTTTAGGTGACTTACTAAGCTACTTATACTTAGTGTCTGCAACGCTTAAGCGTTACAACGATGAAGGTCGTAAAAAAGAAGATTTTGCTCTAGTAAAATGGAGTTGCCAAGATCACCTTTACCATTGCCAACGTGCACTTGCTGATTTAATTAATAACATGCCTTCGGCTCCACTACGCGCCGTGTTAAAAGTATTGTTATTCCCGTTTGGTCGCCCGGTTCGTAAACCAACTGACCAACTTGAGCATAAACTTGCGCAACTACTACAAGTACCTAGCGAAACGCGTAACCGTTTAGCAAGCTATGTATACTTAACAAATGAGCCGCTTAACCTTGTAGGTCGTCAAGAGCAAACGCTTAAAGACGTCCTTGATGTTGAGCCATTATTTGAAAGAGTATGTAAAGAAAAAGGCCTTAAACTGCCATTCTTCCAGCTTGATAAAGTAGCGCAAATGGGTCTTGAAGCAGGCATTTTAAGCCAAGTAGAGGCTGATAAACTAGCTGCTGTTGAGCAATCTCGTTTAGATGTTATTAACGTTGATGACTTTGACCCTGCTGATTTACTTGCAGGCAAAGCAGCCCGTAATAGTGTTAAAAAAGAAGCTGATGCCGCTTAATTAACTAAGTAAGCATTTGAATACTAAAAGCCAGCGCCTAATGCGCTGGCTTTTTTGTGTGTTTTTTACCAATTAGCTACTGCTTGAACTATAAATCCCACCACCACTTTAAAAAACTTACTTCCCAATCAGTAATAGAGCACATGCTTTGTAACACTTTATTATCTCATCTTTAAGCCCAAAACTTGCGTTTAAAAAACGTACGATCAACACTTGAAAACGCTAACTATATTCCAAGGACTGTATTAATGAATAAAACACTCAATTTTGGCGCACTGGCATGTGCAATCACACTTGCGTTGGCAGGCTGTAGCCAATCAAGCAATACAACTGATATTGGTAATAAATCAACCATAAAAGCACAAACAGCTGAAACATACAGCGCTAAAACTTTCTTTGATACTACATCAATTATGGGCAATAGTTTTGCACCAAGCGGTGATAAAGTTTTAGTAAGTAGCGATGAAAGCGGCATTTATAACCTGTATGAAATTGATATAAATACAGGCGATAAAACTCAACTCACTAATTTTAAAGGCAGTACCTACCCTGTACGCTACTTCCCTAATGATGAACGCGCACTATTTACTAAAGATTCTGGCGGTAACGAGCGATACCACATTTATGTAAAACAACTTGATGGCTCAATAAAAGACTTAACACCGGGGGATGAAACACGAGCCAGCTTTGCTGGTTTTACAAAGGACGGCAGCCAATTTTTTATCACAAGTAATCAACGCGACGCCAAATTTATGGATTTATATAGCGTAGATAGTGACAACTATAAAGTGTCCTCGGTTTATCAAAATGAGCTCGGATTAGATGTCGGCGCCATTAGTCCTGATGGTCGCTTTATTGCTTTATCTAAAAATAATACGAATAAAGACAGTGATACTTACATTCTCGACACTTATAAAAAAACCCTCAAACCACAACTTATATCAAAGCACGACAATCCCGCACAATATACGCCTGAAACCTTCTCTGCTGATGGTAAATATTTATATTACTCTACAGACGCAAAAGGCGAGTTTTCGCAAGTGTGGCGCTATGAGTTAGCAAGGGGTAACCATAGTCCAGCTTTAGAAGATGACTGGGACGTGAACTTTATTTATTTTTCTAAATCTGGACGCTATCAGGTAAGTGGAGTAAATGCAGATGCCAGTACTAAAGTAACTATTTTAGATACTCGTACAGGTAAAAACGTAGCTATGCCCACCCTACCCAATGGTAATTTACGCAGTGTAAATTTCTCAAGTGACGAGAAAACCATGGCGTTTTATTTAAACTCTGACACATCCCCAAGCAATTTATTTGTATGGCAAGTGGGTGATATTAGCGCCAAGCAATTAACTAATTCACTTAGCAAAGAAATAAATCAAAATGACTTGGTAGAAAGTACAATTGTACGCTTTAAAAGTTTTGATGGGTTAGAGATACCAGGTGTTCTGTATAAGCCTAAACAAGCGAGTAGTACAAATAAAGTAGCAGCACTAATTTGGGTGCATGGCGGCCCTGGTGGGCAAAGTCGCACTGGCTACAGTGCTGCGCAGCAACACTTAGTGAATCATGGCTATGCAATTTTTGCAGTTAATAATCGTGGTAGCTCAGGATATGGCAAAACCTTTTTTCACTTGGATGACAAAAAGCATGGCACTGATGACTTACAAGATATTGTGTACGGTAAAAAGCATCTTCAAAGCTTAGATTGGGTCGATAGTGACAAAATTGGCATTATGGGCGGTAGTTACGGCGGGTTTATGACTGCTGCTGCACTTGCTTTTGAGCCAGAAGAATTCAAAGTAGGTATTAATATTTTTGGGGTTACTAACTGGGTAAGAACGCTCAACTCTATTCCACCATGGTGGGAGAGTTTTAAAAAAGCCCTATACGATGAAATGGGCGACCCTGCAACAGACGGTGAGCGCCATCGTGCTATATCACCTTTATTTCATGCTAAAAACATTACAAAACCATTAATGGTGATCCAAGGTGCAAACGATCCGCGCGTTTTACAAGTAGAAAGTGATGAACTGGTTGCTGCGGTAAAAGCCAATGGCGTGCCTGTAGAGTATGTATTGTTTGACGATGAAGGCCACGGCTTTACTAAAAAAGAAAACCGTATCAGTGCTTCTAACGCTTATTTAAACTTTTTAGACACATACTTAAAGTAGCTATTTGGCTCACAAAGTAAAAATAAAAGGTCTGCACTTGAATTAAAAAGTGCAGGCTTTTTTTATACTGGCCTAAAACCCTATTCCTACTTCATCGGGGTCAGAGCTGATAGCTGATAGCTGATAGCTGATAGCTGATAGCTGATAGCTGATAGCTGATAGCTGATAGCTGATAGCCAAAGAATATTTTACTAAATTATTTAATCAAGTATTTTTATAAACTTGTTATTGAGGAAATAACAAGTGGCGGAGTGGACGGGACTCGAACCCGCGACCCCCGGCGTGACAGGCCGGTATTCTAACCAACTGAACTACCACTCCGCAGTGGTATGTGCATGGGGTAATGCACTTACTAATTTTAATCATGATATCAAATGGCGGAGTGGACGGGACTCGAACCCGCGACCCCCGGCGTGACAGGCCGGTATTCTAACCAACTGAACTACCACTCCATAATAAGAATATGTTTTACAACCATACGTTGTGTAAGTGTTGGCGGAGTGGACGGGACTCGAACCCGCGACCCCCGGCGTGACAGGCCGGTATTCTAACCAACTGAACTACCACTCCAGCTTTTACTTACAAGTTTTACGAAAATGGCGGAGTGGACGGGACTCGAACCCGCGACCCCCGGCGTGACAGGCCGGTATTCTAACCAACTGAACTACCACTCCATATTTTCGTTGCTGTTTAGGTCTCCCTGACAGCGGCGTGAATAATACGAACCAACCCCTATTTCGTCAAGGGCTTTTTTGTTTTTTTATAGGTTTTTTAGTCATCTGTCATCGAAAGGTTTAAAATTTCACCTGATCTGTCATTTTTTGAGCCATTTTTACCGACTTGATTTTTTTCTGTGTCGGCAGCATCACCCTCACTTGTTTTCTTTTTCTTTAAAAAAGGTAGCTTCACTTTAAATTTAATCGGTTTTTTCTGCACAAAAATACGAATTGCTAACCAACCTAGTAATAAAATGAGCGTATTGCAGCCTACAATTAAACTAATAATTGTAGATGTGGCCATTTTTTCTTCAACCGGTTCACTCTCAATCATTTTATCTGGGGTAATAATCGTTGCAGGATCAATTTCGGGCACTGCTTCTATAGGTCGTTCTATCTCAAATTTATACGTTGGTAGCGTTGCCATAAATTCGCGGCCATTAATATTAGTGCCAAAAACAGACAACTCAACGCTATATCTACCCCAATCATAATTTTTAACACTAAGTTGTCGTGAGTCTTTAGCAGCAGCATCTATGGTAAACATTTGCTCTTCGTTATTAGGGTAATAAATTTTTCCCTGAATGATGACGGTTTCTGGCTTAACAATATTGGGATCTATATTTATAGTTAACAGATGCTCGTCTGTGTCTTGCTCTGCTAACGCGACTTCGGTTACAAAAGGCGGTTCGTGCACTTCTATTGTATTTTGCACAATACGGCGCTGTAGCAGCGGAGTTGCAACGTAAAGCTCTGGTGTCCATTCACCTGCAGGAAAATCTAAAGTAAACTCGCCGGTAAACACACCATCTTTAGGACGCTCGTCAAATCCGCGTCCATCGTCTTTAAATTCAGCGACTTCTTGAGTGCCTGCGCCAAAGTTAGCAAAGTTTTCATTGTTGGTACTTACAAAGTCAACATTAAGGCTAACAACATCTCTAAATAGATTTGTATTAATTGGCTCACCGTCATTGAGTATTTTGCCAGTAATTTTTATTATCTCCCCTCTAAACAACATTGAAGGAAGAGGCTCTGCCTCAAGAGATATTTCGCCTAATACGACTATTCGGCTGTCGGGCAAAATACTGCCTATGACTTGCCAAGGACCTGCCATTGGTTTTTTTATGGTGACTAAATCGTAGCTGAGTTCGTCAAACCAATCTAAGTTAGGGTTTTTAACTGAGTCAGTAGCAAAGTACTTACTGCCATCGGGCCTGACTAAAATAACTGCTGGTGCGCCTGACTTTCTAAAAAAGAGCAGTGTTATTTCATCAATTTTGCTATCTATGCGAAAACGATTATCAAGTAAAGGGATCTCATTTTGATGCCCATCGCGCTTGAGCACTTCTACTTGTTTTACGCCATATGCATTGCCAGTAAATAAACTAGCGGCACATAACGCTGTTACAAAATACATCGTTTTCATTAAATCGCCTTATTCAGCGCGCCATATACATTGGCCGCCTTCTTTGTTTACAAGATCTAATCGTGCTTCGTGTGCGCTTTGCTCAGCATCGCTTGCTCGCAGAACAACTAATGGGGCTCTATCACTATTTAAACGCTTTATGCCGCCCTTCTGTTGCTCGCTGCCGTCATCTTTATTTTGATTCAAGTTTAGCTTTGTTTGACCGCCCGTCATGGCAAGGTAAACATCGGCTAAAATTTCAGAATCCAGTAGCGCGCCGTGAAGCGTTCGTTTACCGTTATCTACATCGTAGCGACGACATAATGCATCAAGATTGTTCTTTTGACCTGGATGCAAGTCACGCGCCATTTTAAGCGTGTCGAGAACTTGACAAAAAGTATCTGTTTTAGGAAAGCCCTGATTAAGTAGCGCAAATTCGTTATCCATGTGGCCAATATCGAACGGCGCGTTATGAATAACTAACTCTGCCCCTTCAATATAGTCGAAAAACTCTTGGGCAATTTGATGAAACAACGGTTTATCACGTAAAAACTCATTAGTGATACCGTGAACGTCGATTGCTTCTTCTTCGCTTGGGCGTTGTGGGTTTATATAAACGTGAAAGTTATTGCCTGTTAAACGGCGATTTACTAACTCCACACAACCAATTTCTATAATGCGGTGCCCTTGTTTAGGGTCGATGCCGGTGGTTTCTGTATCTAAAACTATTTGTCTACGTGCCATATCGAATTTAGCCTGATTCTGGTATCTTTCTATAATCACTTTATTGTACATAAGATCAAGGTAAAACAGTGCAAAAAACCGTAGAGATTTACACCGATGGCTCATGTTTAGGTAATCCAGGCCCCGGCGGTTATGGTATTTTTATGATTTATAACGGCCACGAAAAAGAAATGAGCCAAGGTTATAAACTCACAACGAATAACCGAATGGAAATGCTCGCGGCTATTGTAGCCCTAGAATCACTCACACGAGAATGCGAAGTAAATCTAACAACCGATAGCCAATATGTTAAGCAAGGTATTGAATCGTGGATCACTAACTGGAAAAAACGTGGCTGGTTAACATCAGCTAAAAAGCCGGTTAAAAACGTCGATTTATGGAAACGCCTAGATAAAGCCTGTAGCGAGCACAATGTAACCTGGAAATGGGTTAAAGGGCATAGCGGCCATAAGTACAACGAAATAGTTGACGATTTAGCGCGCGATGCCGCTGGCAGTAAAGATTTACTAGAAGATGTAGGCTATCAGCCTTAACGATTATTTTCTTGGTCGCACGTTTTGTAATGCTGCTTAGAGGTTTGTCTAAGCCCTGCCCCTTTTACTGGTGCAAACTGCGGCCTTGCATGCCACTTAGGTTTTATTGGCGTAAGTGGCGCAACCCTTTTTCGTGCCACCAGCATATAAACACTGCCCATCGGTTTTAAATACTGCTTAGCAAAGGTACGCCAAAACTCAAATCTTGATAGCCTATTACCTCTTGCTAATGACGAATAAATAAAACGCTCATCACTTACAATTTCAAAGCCAAGTAAGTTTAACCAGTCTTTAACTCGCGCGGGTGTAAAAAAGCGCCCCGTCCATGGTAATTTCTGACCACTAAAGGGCAACATTTGTGCAAGTCCGCACAAACTAAACGGATTAAAGCCAGTCACTACTATATAGCCACCCGGAATAAGCGTGCGATGCGCTTCGCGTAGAATATGGTGTGGGTCTGAATGATACTCTAAGCAGTGGCTTAGTATGCAGGCATCAATACTGTGCTCGTAAAATGGCAATTCGTCTATGTCAGCCACTACGCCTGTATAAGGCCCAGGCTCTGCAACACACACTTGATGTTTAATCGTACTTATACTTGTGTTTAATTCGCCACTTAAATTACCCAATTTAAGCATATGATAGCCAAACATACGCGGCAGCCATTGCTCCATCTTTCGTTCGATGTCTGTCCGCAAATAATCCCCATGAGGAAACTGCTGCCACGACAGTGGTTTGGGTCCTTCTTGAAAACTAAGGGCTGGTTTCATTTTTTGAGCTCGTTATACTATGCGGTAAGTGTCACTTTATAGAGCAATTTACCATGGTGCAAGTCAAAGCAATTAAAGCCTTTTCTGATAATTACATTTGGTGTTTAACTACCGATAATAGTAACCAAGCATGGGTAGTCGATCCAGGCCAAGTACAGAGCGTATTAGCGTATCTAGCTGAGCACAAACTAACGCTTGGTGGTATTTTAATTACGCATCATCACTACGACCACACTGATGGCGTAGCTGCATTAGTTGACGCCTATCCAGATATATCGGTTTATGGCCCCGCAAATAGTCCATTTAAAGGCATCACTCACGCACTCACTGATGGTCAAAGCATCAGTGTCCTTAATATTAACTTTAATATTTTGGCAACTCCTGGGCACACGCTTGATCATATTTGCTATACAAATGATGAACTTGCTTTTACAGGCGATACATTGTTTAGCGGTGGATGTGGGCGCTTATTTGAAGGCACGCCAAAGCAAATGTGGGAATCGTTTAATAAACTAAGAGAGCTGCCTGCAAGCTGCAGTGTGTATTGCACGCACGAATACACGCAAGCTAATCTTGCCTTTGCCAAAGCGGTTGAACCACGTAACCCAGAACTCCTTGCGTACAGTAAAAAAGTAGATGAATTACGCAGTAATAACCAAATTTCCCTACCCACTTCTATTGGACAGGAGCTAAAAATAAATCCATTTATGCGTAGCGATTTGCCAACCATTACAGAGTTAGTGCCAGAAAAATTCATCTCGGTTACAAAAAACAATGAACCTTGGGGAAACTTTGCTAGTCTGAGACAGTTCAAAGACAATTTTTAATGCACAAACTAATACTTTAATATTTATTTTATTAGAATCATTAACTTAAGATATAGTGATGATTCTATTTCTGCGTTTTAAAAAGTCATTAAGTGGCAATGTTAACTCATAACAGGTAGTATTCGCCGAGTTTTTTACCCGATGTATTGGTATTTATGAATAAATCTCCCCTATTAGTAGCCTTGGCGTTAGCGCTAAGTGGTTGTCAAACTGTGACAACTCTAGACTCAGACTCTCAAGTCGCCACGCAAGCAAACCAACAACTCGAAGGCGCAAGTCCTAACGACATTAACAATGCATTGATGGTAAACGCACAATATCAGCAAGTTGACCCTGATGAGCAAGAAGCTCCCGTGTTTGATGATGTATGGGAGCGAATTCGCTACCAACTTTCTATCGAAATACCGCAAAACCGCCCTGTTGTTACTGAACGTAATTATTACGCTCGCCACCAAGCCTATTTAGATCGTATTTCTAAACGTGCAGAACCTTACTTACACTTTATAGTTGAAGAAGTAGAAAAGCGCGAAATGCCAATCGAAATTGCACTACTGCCTATTGTAGAAAGTGCATTTGACCCGTTTGGTTATTCTAATCGCAGCGCATCGGGCATTTGGCAGTTTATGCCTGCAACCGGTGAGCGATTCGATTTAAAACAAAACTGGTGGTACGACGGTCGTCGCGACATAGTGCAGTCGACTCGCGCAGCACTTGACTACTTATCGTATTTACATAAAACACTTGAAGGCGATTGGCTAAATGCGATTGCTGCTTACAACTCGGGTGAAGGGCGCTTGATGCGCGCTATTAAAAAGAATCGTAAAAAGCATTTACCTACCGATTTTTGGTCTCTTGATTTACCTAGCGAAACAACAGCCTACGTACCAAAGTTATTAGCACTTGCCGATTTATTAAAACGCTCAGATGATTTTAACGTTACATGGCAACCAGTAATTAATGCACAAGTGGTTGAAGTGGTTGATGTTGGATCTCAAATAGATTTAGCGCTTGCTGCTGATATGGCTGATATGACGCTTACTGAGCTATACAGATTAAACCCTGGTTTTAACCGCTGGGCAACTGATCCTAATGGCCCTCATTCTTTATTATTGCCTGTTGATAAAGCAGAGGAATTTAGCCAAAAACTAGCAAACACTGATGTTAAAAACAGATTACGCTGGCAGCGTTATATTGTGGCTCGAGGCGACAGCTTATCGGTAATTGCCAAAAAGTTTACAACAAGCTCAAGTGCAATCCGATCGCTTAATAAACTCAAATCAAATACGATTAAAGTAGGCCAAGAGTTATTAGTCCCGCTTACTGATGGCGCTATAAATAGCGAGCATTTACCAAAGCAGATGCGTTTAGCTGCTAATAAAGCAACTCGCACAAAGCTTTCGCACACAGTTAAAAGTGGCGACACGTTATGGGATATTAGCCGCGAATATGACGTCACTATGGATGAGTTGGCTAAATGGAATAAACTAAAGAAAAACTCTGTATTGCGCCTAAATCAAAAACTAACTGTGTATAAGTCAGCTAATAAACCACAAGCAACGGCAAGCACCAACCGTACTATTACATACAAAGTACGCCGTGGTGACTCACTTGCACGTATTGCGTCTAAGTTTAATCTAAGCGTTAACGAAATTATTAAGTGGAATAATTTAGCCGGTCAAAAATACTTACAACCTGGCCAAAAGCTAAAACTTAAAGTAGATGTCAGAAGTAGTTAATTTATAAAACTATATTAAAAGCAAAAAGGAGCGCATGCGCTCCTTTTTTAATACCTTAAAGTTAAGGATTAAGCAGGTAGTTTCTCCAGCCATACTTTTAACCAAGGCTCGGTTACTGGCCATGGTTCAAAATCTTCACATGCATCTATTTCTAGGCGGTTGCCCACAGGCTTTGCTTGTAAATCGCGTAGTAGCTCGTCAAAGCTTCGCCCTGCGCCACAAAATGTATCGCCGTAACATCTGTCACCCATTGCAATTACACCAAATGGTTTATCGGTAAGCATTGGGAAGGTGCTATTCATAGCAAAGTATAACCCGGCCAAATTACTTGGTACATCACCTTGGCCTGTTGTGGAGGTAACGATTAAAATATGCGATGCATTTTTTATATCATCAAGCGATGCTTCAGTAATTACTGTTGCAGTATGACCCGCTTGCTCAATTGTGCTTGCAACTTCATCGCTTAAACGCTCTGCACCGCCATTAACGCTGCCTACAAAAATACTAATATGTGCCATTAATAATCCTTTTCTTGCTCTGGCCAACCTAGCTGCTTACATATTTTAAGCATGTCTTCACCTAGTGGCGCTTTAATTGTTATTGATTCATTACTATAAGGGTGCACAAAACTAAGCTCTGTTGCAAATAACATTAAGCGTCTTAGTTCAAAATGCTCTCTAAAAAATTGATTGTGCTGGTTATCACCGTGATTTACATCACCAATAATAGGCAGTGATAAGTGCTTTAAGTGTCTGCGAATTTGATGCTTGCGCCCTGTTTTTGGAAAACACTCAACCAACGAGTAACGCACTGTTGGGTACTTACCAATAGGGATAGGCAATGCAACTTGGTGCAAGCAATTAAACTGGGTTTGCGCTTCTTGCGGTGCTTTATCTTGATCTGCAAACTTATCGGCTATTTTATCAAGTTCTTCTTTAAGCGGTTTATCTAAAAATACTGACTCTGGCGCAAAGCCGCGCACTAAGGCCAAATAGCGCTTAGCAATGGTGCCTTCAATAAATAGCTGGTTCATATCGCGAGCAGCTTCAGAGCTCAGTGCAAACAGCAATACGCCCGACGTAGGTCTATCGAGCCTATGCACTGGAAATACATGTTGCCCTAGCTGGTCGCGCAACATTTGCATAGCAAACTGGGTTTCGTGTTTATCTAAAAACGAGCGATGCACTAATAAACCTGAAGGCTTATTTATAGCCACATAGTTTTCATCTTGATACAAAATAGTCAGCTCGCCATATTCAATAGGTGCTGGACGCTCACTCATTTGGCTCTCCTAAAAAGGTATCAAGGGCTGTTAGTAATTCAATTATTTCATCGCTCCCTGCTTTATTCACAAGTGTCATTTGCGCCATAGGGGCAATAGCAAAGTTACGTGGCAGTGGTTGCTTGTGCGTTATTAATTGCTGTATTTTATCAATAAATACAAATTGTAACCACTGCTCAAACGCCATTGTGTCGTGACAAAAAGGTGTGCTTGAAAGCAGTGCTTCAGCGTCTATTGGCTCACTTTGCCAAAGCGCGTGTTTTTGTAAAAGTGCCGTTAGCTGCACTAAATAAGTTTGGGTTTGCTGGTACATAACCACCCTCTTTTATATATGTAATGCAATTATACCCTGTTCCCTCATAAGCGGCTATGGCGTATAATTGACGTAATTTTGCAGTAAAAACAGTTGAGAAAACAATGAGCGAACATATAGCTACATTAGGTCAGCTTTTAGATGGTGCGGGTACTCAGTGGCGTGCTTTTGATATTGGTAGGCACATAACAAAGCTTGATAAAAAACAATTTTTAGCTATTGAGCAAGCTCAAGTGCCTTACCCTTACCCACTTGCAGGGCATGCTTGGCTGGCTATTCAATTTTGGGATACTAAAGCCAGTAAAGAACCGTATGTATGGTTTTTAAAGTTTCCGCTTGATGAACAAAGTATACTAGTAAGTGCAAGTCGCGATCATTTTGCTGATATGATTATTCAAGCGCTAGGTACTGAAATTACAGGTGAGCAAGCTGATGGTAAGCTTGATAATAATCCCTATGTTTTTACGCCAAACGCAAATAAATTAGCGGCATTTAACGCTCAAGTAAAAGTACTACTAAAACAACCCGCATCACAGTATTACGAGCATGCTCAGCTTTACTTTAGCGGTAAAATTGGTTTTGATAATTGGCAAAGTGTTGCACTACAGGGTATTGCCGATTTTGCACTACGCTTAGACAACGATACAAACTTAAGTAATCTGCAAAAAGCATGGGCGCATTTACCCATTGAAGTACTGCAACCACTCAGCGCTATGCTTGAACACGTTGAAATACCAACATCAATGAGTGAATTACTTGTTGATTACACGCAGGCTGCAATTAGTAACAACGACACAGTGACTATAACAGCAGCACTGAGATCTGCATCAAAAGGTCAAGCTCAAGGACTATGCGCTCAATTAGTTGATACTGTATTAAGCTCACCATTGGGACAAGATTCTAATGTATTATTAACAATAGCTGGGCGGTGTTTTAAGCAATTAGAAAACCCTGAACGCTTACATGTATTTATGGATAATTGCGCGCACCATCAAAAAATTGATGAGTTGTTTCCAAGTATTTTTGCTGACTTAGTTGCAATACCGACTATTCGCCCGCATTTATTAGGCTTATTACGTAAAGAAAATCGTAGCGAAACCCTCGCGCGTGCAATTGGAAGGTTATTCTCTTAAATGGCAAGTTTATGGACGTTCATACTTATTGGTAGTGTAATTTACTTATTTTGGCTTAATCGAAAGGTTGCTGAAGCGGCGAATGTTCATGCTAAACGCCAAAGTGAGCAGTTACAGGTGCAGTTGATGAGCGTTGCATGTGCTAAACGCCGCTTTGGTTTTTTAAAGAGCGGCAAGCCAGGCATCAAAAGCGAATTTATATTTGAGTTTTCAAGCGATGGTGAAAATGCTTATCAAGGTGTGTTAATTATGGAAAATGAGTTTTTGAAAAGTGTGGTTGTTCCACCGCATAAAATATAAAACTTAATATACTTTAGGAGTATTTGTCTTAAATTAATAAACTTAATTCAACACAAAAAACTAAGGCGTAACTAAAGTTACGCCCCAATTGGACTGCATCCTGCTAGATATCCATTATCTTAAATCCGTATTATCATCCCCTGAACGAGTAAACAACCTTGTTTACCCTCACATTGCATCCTGCAATATCCATAGCCACCTTGGCAAACCCACGAAATCTATCGTTTGGCTACATACTGTAGCATCATCCCTGGTAATCCTTTTAAGTAGCTCCTGCCACTTTTTGCATCCTGCAATATCCATAGCCATCTTGGCAAACCCACGAAATCTATCGTTTAGCTACATCCCGTAGCATCATCCCTGGTAATCCTTTAAAGCAGCTCCTGCCACTTTTGCATCCTGCCACTTTTGCATCCTGCAATGCCCACTTGCCATCTTGGCCGTCCTGCGTAAACTAACGCTCCTGCTACTTCCTGTAGCGTCATCCATGATTATCCTAAAGTAACTCCTAGCTACTAAGTGCTTCATGCACTTCCTTATTCTTCCTTGTATCCGTTTTAGCTTGTCCTTTATGCTTCCTGCTAGCGTCCGCTATGTTGCCTATTCCGTATCCTTGGCAGTAACTCAATCATTGAGCTATGTCGTCTTGACGAAGAGAAGTTTAAAGCAATCAGGGGGGAGAAATAGGACTTAACATCAAATAAATAAACGTCACAAAAATGAAAAATAAAAATAAACTTTAAATAACAATAGCTTGAATTGAAAAAGGCTACTTATTAATAGCCTTTAACTGACAATGCTCACGATAATGTGAGATATATCTCACGGCCTTATGTCCGTTTGGGCGCATTGGCTTACATCATAATTTTAAATAGTTGGCTCAATTATTGATTTAAACAGTAACTCGCCCTCTACTTGGTTAAAAGTAAGGTGTTTAAATGCTTCAAACTTTTCGGTTTTAAAAAATTCAGTGTGTTCTTTACGCGTTACAAATACAGCCATCCCCGTTGACTCAGCGTTACATTTAACTAAATCATCAAGCCCTCGTAGTAAGTAACGACCAAACCCTTGCCCATGAAAATGTGGATCTACGGCAATAAAAGCTAAAAAGTAGTAATTGCCTTTCTCTTTAAGGGCATCTCTAATTGTTTGTTCTTTATCTATTAATTGATTTGTTTGTAAGTAGCCCGCACTCAGCATTAATTTTAAACGCCAGTGCCAATAACGCTGCGCTTGTAATTGGCTATTAGATTCAAATACACACGCTACTGCTTTTAATTTATCGTTGCGGTATAAACCAATTAATGGCTGCTTTTCTTGCCAAAAACTACTGAGCTCTTCGCGAATTAATGATCGTAATTTTTTTTCGTATACTGATTTATTTTCGTCATTGTAGCTAAGCATGTTTTGTAATACAGGATCGTCATGATAAGCCTGATAAATTAGGCTTGCTGCAGTGCTAATATCTTCTGCGGCTAAATACTGTACGCTGAACGTATCAGCTGGCGTGGTTACACTCATTGTATTTCCTTTATTATTTTAGCTGTAGACTGTTTAACTTTATACCTAACTATATACCTAAAATTATTAACCGTAAATTCAGCGAGAGTTTAACTAGCTAGGAGTAGAGTTAATCCTTAGAATAAGTTTTCATTTAGTTAATACCAATTGCATTAAATGAGTGTTCTATTTATAGCGCTAAGAAAATAGCACAATAACAAGGCGAAAATTATGACATATAGTTGTTCTATATGAGTAATTTTTAACGCAGTAAGTGAGCTATTTAATACGCTAGAATGAGCATATTTTTAATAAAACTGGTATAAGGAGCAATATCATGGATACGACTAAACACGACATCAATACACTATTTGCACAGCTTGGATTACCTAATTCTGATGAACAAATAGATGCATTTATTGCCTCACATGAATTAGAAGACACAACACTACTCCAAGAAGCTTCTTTTTGGGATGAGGCACAACAGCACTTTTTAGCTGAATCGCTTGCACAAGACGGTGATTGGAGTGAAGTAATTGACGAGTTAGATGTACGCATTCGTCAAAGTAAGTAATTTTATTTAATGTACCCTCCCTTATTTATTGCTAACATAGCATCTGCGCAGTATTTATATGCTGCGCAGTTATTTTATTAAAGAGTTATATATCTAATGAATTCAGTTGTATTTGATGCAATTAAAGCCCTTCTCGATGAAGGCAAAACCCCTACTGTAGCACTAACTAAAAGCCGTTTGGCGCAACCGGTTCCTATGCCGATGATTATTGCAGCAGTAAGCCAATATAAAAACAATCCTGATTCAATAAATAACTTCATGAGAAACCCACAGCAGTCAGATAGTACTGAGCTTAAAACAAGTCAATTAGATAGAATTGAGCAAAAACTCGATAAACTTCTTGCACTGCTAGAACAAAAATAATTTGAGACTATAAATGTTCGTTGTTGATTTAACTTTTGATTGCTACCAAGACACCACCCTAGAACAAGCCGAACAAGCAATAAATCGCTTAGTAAATGCACTGCGTTTTAATGGTCAAATAATGGGGGAAGAATTTCCAACCGTTTTAAAAGATGGATTTTTTATTACCCGTGTTATGTGCCCTACTGAAGATGCAATGCACCCGCTAAATAACAGCCCGTTTGTTAAGCACAGTATCGAAAAGTTACATAGTGCGGGGCTACTTGCGCCAAAAGTAAAAGTGATTGGGCAAGATATTCACTCCAACGGCGCTGATTGCTGTAAAGAACCATCAAGTTATATTTTATACACAACCTATGTGCATACGTGTAGCCCGCTTTATTGTGGTGATGACTTTTTGCCTGTGCCGTTATTTCGTATTCCGGCAATTGCTAATGGTGACTATAAAACGCTTATAAAATGGCAAGAAGATTGGCAAGCCTGCGATCAAATTCAAATTAATGGCGCAACCCGTTGTGAGTTTCCGGCACTTGAAGAAATATCGAGTATCCAAAGCGACTTATACAGACGCGGAAAAGACATAACAAAGCGAATTAGTTTTTTAACTGAAAAGCCAACCTATTATTATTTATACCGTGTAGGCGGCGTAGATAAAGCGTCTGAACTTGAACGAAAATGCCCTAGCTGCAATGGTGATTGGAAATTACCTGAATCGTGGTTTGGGTTATTCGACTTTAGGTGTGAGCCGTGTGGCTTAGTGTCTAATATATCGTGGGATTTTCAGTAACCATTAGGGCGTGTTGACCTTTGTGGATTGAAATTTGTTCAATCTAGGGACGATTTAATCGCGGCGCGAGGTTTGTAACCTAGTGGGCTAAGTAAAAACCGAGCAACAAAGAGTAAATCGTCCCTAGAAAGAACCCAAAGGGCAGCGCATGTTTGGCATTTATGCTTCGTTATCGCCTATTTATGGGGAATAACCACACTACATAGGCTCTGCCTTGCCTAAAAACCAAACATACAGCTGCAAAATCAATCACGAAAGGTCAACACGCCCTAGTAATGGCTCTAAAAATCAGCTTAGTGATAACGCTAAGCTGATTTATTAGATGCATTTTAAACCTCTAATGCCTTTAAAAAAGCATTAATGTTAGGTGCAAGTACATGGTGTGTTTTTTTGCCTACGTGCTCTAAACATACTTCACCAGTGTGCACCAATACACTTACTAGTAAATCATCTTTATCTGTTAACCCAATAAATACCGTTTCTGGCTGCTTGAGCTTGCGTTTCATTAAAACGTGACCCGTTATATTTTGCTGCAGCATGTCAAAGTCGTCACTATTCCACGCCTGTAGTAATTCAACTTGATGCCCATCAATCACAGCTAAAATACTTCCACCGTACATATGCCCATATAACTCGCTAAGCTCTTTTGGAAACTCAAGCTCTAGTGCATTGGCTAAATCACTCAGTGAACCTGCTGGTTGCTGGTGCGCCCCCTGCCATTGGATATTTCCCTGCTCGTCAATTTCGCCAACTTCTGATGGGCTTGGCCATTGCTCATCGTGCGCTATAAGTGGGTACTTTGCGGTATTTTTAAGGGTCTTTTCGCTAAATTTTTGATGAAGTTGTTCTATAAGCAATGCAACAGACATACTGTGAAACTCATTTAAATTAGATATAATGTCCCTATTGTAACTATTTAAGAGCAAACATGACAGATTACAGCAATTCTCCAGACCTTAAAGGTAGCGTATTAGGCCAATCTACTGAGTATGTAGATGTGTACACGCCAAGCTTGCTTTTCCCTATTGCGCGCAAACTAAATCGTGATGCTTTAAATATTGACGAAGCAGAGCTGCCATTTAAAGGCCAAGATATTTGGACTGGTTACGAGCTTTCATGGCTAAACAATAAGGGTAAACCGCAAGTTGCCGTAGCCTTATTTACCTTTGAATGCCAAAGCAGCCATATTATTGAGTCAAAGTCGTTTAAACTTTATTTAAATAGCTTTAACCAAACCCGATTTGAAAGCATTGATGTAGTAAAACAGCATTTAATTGATGACCTATCAAACGCGGTTAACAGCCCTGTCAAAGTGACTTTATACAATCCTGATGATTACAATTGCTTACCGTGTACGGCGCTGCCAGGTGAATGTATTGATGACTTAGATATTGAGATTAATAATTACGATATTGATGCTAATTCACTTAAAGCAAAAAGCGATGAAGTAGTGACTGAAACGCTCTACAGCCATTTACTTAAATCGAACTGTTTAATTACCTCCCAGCCTGATTGGGCAAGTGTAATTATACGGTACACTGGCGAGCAAATATGTCGCGAATCGTTACTGCGTTATTTAATTTCGTTCAGAACACATAACGAATTTCATGAGCAGTGTGTTGAGCGTATTTATAGCGATTTAACAACACAACTTAATATTAAAGAGTTAGAGGTTTACGCGCGTTATACTCGTCGCGGTGGGCTTGATATAAACCCGTATCGCTCTACGCATTATAACGACACGCCATTTGCAGTTAAAATTAATCGTCAGTAGGTTATTTTAAACTGGAATATGAGTATTAAAAAAGGAGCCTAGGCTTAATGCCAGTCAGTTAAGCTGACTGGCATTTTTCTTTTTATGGGGATACTTAGATGGTTTTGGCTTAACCCATCTGGGATATCTTCTATCCTCTCGTCTAGCTGGAAGCTTAAATAAGACCAGTGTATTGAGTAAGTGCTGCCAGTGTATTG